>CAZAIZ010000190.1:2263-4134 GCA_964485275.1 uncultured Pedosphaera sp. | reverse complement strand
CAATCATTGCCGTTTGATAACCCGCTTTCTTCATTTCACGGGCCAGATGCTGGCGTCCCCCCTCAATTCCTCCACGCAAATCATGAACACCACAGGTATGCGCATATTGACCGGTAATAATCGTCGCCCTGCTAGGGGCACAAATTGCGTTGGAACAAAACGCATTCTCAAAAAGAATTCCTTCTTTGGCCAGTCGATCAATGGTCGGAGTAGGGTTCAGCTTGGCAAGCCGGCTCCCATAAGCCCCAATAGCCTGGGAAGTATGGTCATCGGACATAATAAAAAGAACATTCGGCCGGGTTTCCGCCCCAATGAATTGAGTTATCAATGCTGCAATCGTAAGTGTCAGGATTTTTTTCATGGTTTAGTTAAATTCATTTACCTGCTCCACAGCCTGAGTAGTAAGGAGGGTTGTTTGATCCCAATTATCAACATCAACCATCCAGCTCCCACCACAAGCCAGCACATTTGAAAGAGCCAGGTAATCAGAAAGGTTTTCACCACTGATGCCACCAGTGGGAATAAAACGAACGTTGTGGTAAGGTCCACTGAAAGCCTTAAGCGTATTAACCCCACCCAAGGTTTCGGCCGGGAAAAACTTCACGACCTCGATATTGTGCTCCAGCGCCATCTCCAGATCCGTCGGAGTGGCGACTCCTGGAAAAACGGGCACGTTGTTTTCCAAACACCACGCAACAGTGCGCGGGTTAAAACCGGGGGTAACAACAAAATGAGCCCCCGCTTCAACAACCTCCTCGGCCTGTTCTACACTATGAACCGTGCCCGCTCCCAAAAGGAAATCATCACGAGCCCCCAACCTGCGAATCACATCAATTGCGCACTCGGTTCTTAATGTAATTTCTGCAACCGACAGGCCTCCCGCACAAAGGGCGTCGGCCAGCGGTTCCGCATCATCGGCATCCTCCAACGCAACAATCGGAATCAATTTAAAGGATTGAAGAAGATCAATCATTCGGCAATGCCATAAAAACGGCGGGCAGTTCCCTCAAATATCTCGTGTGCCTCAGCGTCGCTAATTGAGCCCAGCACCTCCTTAAGTGCTCCATGCACCTGCTCATAACTCCCCGCCAACTCGCACACCGGCCAGTCACTGCCATACATGCAACGATTTGGCCCGAAATGTTCCAGTGCCGCCTCAACATAGGGTTTCAGATCAGCAGGCCGCCAGTCTTCCCAGTCGGCCTCGGTAATCATGCCAGAGAGTTTGCAGAAAATATGTTCGTGCTTCGCGGCAGCCTTAAGCTGCGGCAACCAATCATCCATTGACTGCGCCTTGATCTTGGGCTTGGAAAGATGGTCGATCACCATCGGTAGTTGAGGCAACTCACGACCCAGTTGATCGGCATGTTTTAAATGTTGCACATAAAACAGCAGATCATATGGAACTCCATGTTTCTCCAACACCTTAAGACCACGGAGGATTTCTGGCCGAATGATAAAATCCTCATCAGGCTCATCCTGAACCACATGACGGATACCAACAAACTTCGGATGATCCTTGAACTCTAAAAGCTGTTCCTCACATTGCTCACTAGCCAAGTCCACCCAGCCAACCACCCCCGCCAACCAGTCGGTTTGCTCGGCCATCGCCAACACCCACCGGTTCTCCTCCAAATTATGTTGTGTTTGAACAAAAATACTCTGCTTTATGCCCACCGCATCGAGATGCGGCTTCAGGTCTATAGGCAGATAGTCGCGACGAATCCTTGAAAGTTCAGGATTATCAAGCCAGCAATAGTCAAAAGGTTGACTTAGCTGCCAAAAATGTTGATGAGCATCAATCATGGTAAAGTGAAAGCGGAGGCAAACTACATAATCTCATGGAGAATAGCTTGCTTTTTTATGGCCTA
>CAZAIZ010000190.1:0-2163 GCA_964485275.1 uncultured Pedosphaera sp. | reverse complement strand
AAGCGGAGGCAAACTACATAATCTCATGGAGAATAGCTTGCTTTTTTATGGCCTATTTTATTAATAGTCGGTCGTGACTCCTGAAAAACCTGAATCTATTCAGCGGAACTTCCTGGCCCGTATCGGCCCAGGTGAGCCTGTACGGGAGCTTTTCGAGCACCTACCTGGAGTATTCTTTTTCGCAAAGGACCAGAATAGCCGAATGATGTGTGCCAGCAGCACGATATACAAACGGCTGGGCTGCAATGAAGAACTGGATGTGGTCGGCCGACAGGATTCTGATTTTTTCCCGAAACAAATTGCCGATAATTTTGTGCGTGATGACCAGAGGGTTTTTGCAACCGGCAAACCCCTGCTGAACCGGGTTGAGATCTGGTATAACGAACAGCGGATGCTCGACTGGTTCGTCACCAATAAACTCCCTCTCAAGGATGAATCGGGAAACATAATCGGATTAATGGGAACCGTTCGCAGCTATGAAGGCTCTCGCAAACTCCTGCTTCCCTTTTCTCAAATCAGTGCTGCAGTTGAATTTATACGAACACACCACCGCGAACGAATCAGTGTCACTGACCTGGCTCATCATAGTGGTCTAAGCCCCCGACAATTAAACCGAAAATTCAATGATGCCTTCGGAATGAGTGCTCAGGATTTTTTGACCAAGACCCGCATTCAAACCGCCAGTGACGCTCTCCTTAACACCGCCTTGAGTATTGCCGAAATCGCCCAGAAATTCGGTTTCTGCGATCAGAGTGCCTTCACCCAGGCATTCAGAAA
This sequence comes from uncultured Pedosphaera sp., assembly GCA_964485275.1. GTDB lineage: Bacteria > Verrucomicrobiota > Verrucomicrobiia > Limisphaerales > UBA1100 > UBA1100. The sequence continues at coordinate 1,386 of CAZAIZ010000190.1, read as the reverse complement.
ACATACCGGCATCACACCCTTAAAATTCAGGAAACGATACGCTCCCTAATTCCTGGAAGGACCGTACAGGTGTTTGCCTTTTCGGGCCGCCTCAATGGACCTGTGGGTATCAACCGCAACACCAGGATCGCCCTGCTCTTTCATCCACCGGTCCAGTTCTGCACCAAGTTCCTGAAGTCGGGCCTTGTGCTGGGATGCCTTTGCAAGATTATTGAGTTCATACGGGTCGGAAACCGAATTATATAACTCCTCTGCGGGCCGGCTCATGTACCGCTTGACCAGCCGATACGTGTGCGGGTTGATCCACGCCTCCCTCACCCAGGTTGACCAATAGGGGTTGTTAAGAACCGCATCGCCTTTCATGCCCATAAGGTGCTTTTCAATGTACAACTCTTCAGGGCGCAGGTTGCGAATATAGTGGAAAGTCCCATCACTGACGCTGCGTATGGGATACTCAGGACCTTCAGGAATGTTATTGTGAATACCATACACAAACTCCCGATGAGTGTCCGCTTTACCCATAAGAACAGGCAGAAAACTCGTGCCGTCATACCGGTGTTTTTTGGGATCACCTCCCGCCGCAGCAATTAGAGTCGGCAAGATATCTGCATACTGGACCAATGCGTCAGTTCGCTTATCCACCGATGTTCGACCCGGCCAATGCGCCACCAGTGCGGTATGCAATCCTGTATTCCAATTGGTCCATTTGCATCCGGGAAACTGTGAGCCTTGTTCGGATGTAAAGAGCACCAATGTATCCTCAGCCTGCCCGCTTTTTTCCAGCACACCCAAAATCTCACCTACCTGCCCATCCATATAGGTAATCTCAGCTAGGTACTTGGAATAATCCTCACGGGTACGCGGTGTATCGGCAATATTCGGGGGCAATTTCAATTTCTTGGGTGGATATTTTGAAGCGTCCCCCATCACCCATGGTACATGGGGTTCCACCAGTGCTACCACAAGACAAAATGGTTTATCACTCTTTATCATGAACTCAGTAATGCCCTTTAATTCATGCGCTCGAGTAGGGTTACGAACGCAACTTTGATCAAAGCCTTCCACCTTGATAAAGGGATATACCGACCGGGGTTTCACGTGAACTTTACCGGCCAAACCAACCCGATATCCAAGTGCACCAAGGTGATGGGGCATACTCTTTACCTCTGGACGGCTTGCAGAATGGTTCCATGCACAACCGTTTCGCATTGCGTACTGGGCGGTAAAGAGTTCCGAGCGACAGGGCTGACACATAGCCTCTCCAAGATAAGCACGATTGAAAGTCAGCCCACGCGCAGCCAAGGCATCAATATTCGGAGTCTTGGCATTCTGACCACCATATAAGGGAAGATCATTATAGGTGCAATCATCAGCCATAATGATGAG
>CAZAIZ010000189.1:0-4137 GCA_964485275.1 uncultured Pedosphaera sp. | reverse complement strand
AACGTCGCCGCGCCTTCACTCTGATCGAGTTACTGGTGGTTATTGCCATTATCGGCATTCTCGCCTCCTTGTTGCTACCCACTTTAGCGAAGGCGAAACAAAAAGCCCGATCACTCAAAGGACAGAATAATGCCAAATCAATTGGCCAAGGCGTCTCGGCATACCGAGGCGACCACGATGACCGATGCGCCCCAAAAACCAACGGCGGCCTCTGGATAAAACATACCGATCCAGCCACTGGTAATGCCGCTAGAAACGGCAGCAACCACGTTCACTGGAAAGTGGATGGCAATGGAGATGACTATCATTATTACTGGTACTGGGGTAAAATGTACGAAGATTACCTTGGTGGAGTAGGGACAGCTGAAAAGGTATTCAATGACCCCATGTGTCGGGCAAGTGACACCTATTATACAGACGCTCCTCGTCGCGTTCGCCCCTTTGTAGACTGGAGCTGGAATGGCGCGGCTGAGTCATACGCTGGCAACGAATCAGCAAATTATAACTACCATGGCAGTTGGAGTAAAAATAGGGAGGTGGGGAGCTACGCCCAAGGAAGAGAGTTGGCCGATTACCCTGCTCCCGACAAAACCATTCTGTTTCAAAGTGGTTACGAGTCCATGCTTGATGGCAACGGTGATGTTCCTTGCTTTGCCTTCTTGCACAACAGTGGCGTCATGAACACGGGCAAGAACAAGATGTCCCCTATGACAACCCGCGGTAACTCCGAAACCACGCTTCGTGAGTTGTTCAGGCATATGGGCAAATCAGCCGTGATGTATGCCGACGGCCATATGGAATTAAACTTAGTTGGCGAGCTGACGCCGGACCGCTATGTGCCTAATAAATACGGATTAAGCAAATGGAAGAAATATAACAAAGGCAATTACACCAAACCCACTCCTTACGATTTCAGCACTGCCAATATCGGCTGGTAAACACAGTCACAAATTCAATTAATAGCCCTCCCTTAATACCTGCGGATTTTATATCGGAATATCATCTTACTTCCGTGCTTCGATCTATCTTTGAGTAAGCTGAAAAATTGTGTCCCGCTGCCGGGCCTCCAATGGTGTTATTCCTCTCCAAGCACACACCGATCTTTCTGATGAATACGTCTCATGGTATTCAAAACACTTATGGTTATGAGTCTATTTACGATCTTTTATAATTCGGACCAAATGCATCATCCCTTCAGTTTTGGGGACCAAAACCGCTGTGTAAGTACCAATATCCACCGGATGGGCTGCTGGAAATTCCTTGGGGAAACTAACGTCTACAGTCACCTTTTTCCCATCGACTTTGACAGAACGAATAATGGGTTTAGCCATGGAAGATCGACTTACTGCTATAAGAGTATGTTTTTTGAAATCAATCTCGGGTTTCTTTACCAAGGGGTCCGTATTTGGTGGTGCCGGCCTGGTTCTGGAAATTTGTTTGATGGGAATTCGTTTTAGAAACCGTTCGTACTCCTTGGCATTCTGCACCACAATCAGAGGGCTTTCTTTTTTTGGCTTGGCACCATCCAATGAAAAGGAGCGAGGAATATAAATTATACCCTTGTAGGTTTTAATCGGTTTAACCTCCTGAGAATAGAGATTCGGCAACCCAAGTGGACCTACAAACAGTAACAGCAATAACTTAACCATATGTTTCTGTTTACCCTCCACAATTTATCAATGTTAGATCGCTTAGTGGTCCTAATTAAATGAAATCAGCTTGCCGGGCTTCAGGGCGTGCTTGGGCATCTCACCCAGTGAATTAAAGGTACGCATTGTCGTTACCTTCTCAATGGTATTTTCTTTTTCATCAAACTCTCCAGACTTGGAGTTGAGCACTCCCTTTGGATCAAGTCCGAGGTGTTTTACCATGAAAGGATACATTGCCTGTCGTTTGATATACTCGTATCCGTGCTTCTCCTTTGGGAAGTGAGCATTCTCTACCTTGGCTACTGCCCCAAAGTATTTATATACCGACTGCGCATAGGGAAACTCCACCTTGGGGGTGTTTTTTGTCCAATCACCTCCCACTGAAATCAGTTTCATGGGGCGCGGTGAGGCTAAAGCCGCAATCTCAGCGTTGTTGGTTTCTAGTTTTGCAGTCTTGTGTATGGGCATACCGCTCTCACAGTGACAACCGCCAAAGAAATGTGCAGAAACCATTACCACCGGCACACTCACCGTCACCCGATCATCAACTGCGGTAAGCAAAAAAGTTTGAGTCCCTCCACCGGAACACCCGGTTACCCCAATCTTGTTTTTATCCACCTCGGGCAATGTCTCCAAAAAATCAATTGCACGAATACTACTCCATGTTTGGAGTGTCAGGGCCTGCGGATGTTTATGGCTCCACCCCAGATACTCTGAATCACCAAAGCCAATCATGTCATAGGAAAACACCACCGCACCCATTCTTGCCAATGTCGCGCATCGGTTCTGCTGATCCGGGCGCAACCTTCCACCTTCAGGCCCGCGTGCATGTCCATGCGGGCATAGAATCCCGGGCCTCTTGCCCTCACGCCCCAAAGGACGATACAGATTACCGTATACAAAATACCCCGGCCGTGCCTCAAAAGTCGCTGCCTCCACGGTGTATCCCTTGTAGAAGCGCTTATTTTTGATAATGGACTTAAGCGGTGTGCGCTTGGGGAGGGGATTGAGCTTGGCACCGATCAGAATCTGTTGGCGCACGGCGGCGGCCCGCACCTTCCACTGGTCGAGATTGGAGTGGGTCTTTGAAAGGCGGGCAAGTTGTTTAACTGCAGCTGCTTCGGAATGATAATTGCCAACGCACAACGTGGGTTTGTCAGCCTTTTGGGCTGTAAGGGAGAAGGCAAAAAGCACGACAGAAACCAGAGAGAAAAGGAGGCGTTTCATGGGTTAAGGTTGGCAGATTCGTTTAGCCCGCGCAACTACTTCGAAGGATTTTCGTACCACAACACGGCATTGAAATCGCGCTCCTCACAGGTGAGTAGATCCAGGTCCCCGTCACCATCCAAATCCAATAATTCGATGCGGTCATATTTTAATCCCTTGGGACCACCAATATCATGATCCATCCATTTACCTTTGCTTTGCTTGAGGTAGAACACCCCGCTTTTCGCCCCGTTGGCAGCCTCGCAGGAGACGGCAATCTCAGTTTGCCCATCTCCATCGAGATCCGCCGCGCGCGCAGCCTTGGCAGTGCCATATTTATTTGAAGGATAAGTGATGACCTTTTCGCGCCAAGGCTTCCGCGAATCGGCGTTGGGTCGAAGAACGTGGATGCGGTTGGGCCTCACCGCAGCGTGGATGACGTTATCCTCGGAAATTGTGATAAACATCACCTCTTTATCGACTGCTCCAATCCGGTGCACATTCCATTTGAGCGAGGGGTTGGACCGCATGGCTTTGGCCCCGGGATTTTCCAGCCACAGGACCCCTGGCGTTTTACTCCTGCGATCAGAAGCCAGTACATCCAGATCGCCATCATCATCCATGTCGTGACTGATTAAAGACATAATCCAGCCTGCCTGATACCAAGGATGATATTTCCATGCCTTGATATCGCGCGGGTTCTTGGGTGACTGCAGCCAGCCGATGGTTGCCCCATTGCCCTTGGACCCCAGCACCAGATCCATGCCACCCCCATCCACCGGCAAGGGCAGCGCAAACATCCAAGCCTGTTTGTCGGCTGTAACGGGCACCGCGGCCGTGCGCCACGGAAGGATTTCATTCTGCGGATCATTTTCAGGTGACCAGTGAAAAAACACCGAGCGCGTGCGGCCCTCGCAGCTACTCACCACATCAAAATCCCCATCACCATCCAGATCGATAAACACCGCGTCCTCCGGTGACTTTACCTTGCCCACCTCAGTAAGCGGCCACGGTTGTTTGGCTTTCTTGGGTCCGGGATGGAGGTAGGTACGAATTACTCCGCCTTCCTCCCAACCGGTGGCAATGTCCAGAAACCCGTCATTATTTACGTCCTTTAGGCGCACCCCATCGGCACCGCGTGAGGTGTTGTCGACGATATGCATTTTCCACGGTGCAGCCGAAACAGATAAAGCGAAACACAGTAAGTAAACCCACTTTGTCATACTTAAAAAACCCTAACAACTGGTCGGTCGATTACCAGTTTAGGATTTAGTTATGTTGG
>CAZAIZ010000188.1:0-4144 GCA_964485275.1 uncultured Pedosphaera sp. | reverse complement strand
ATTACCCGGCAGATTCAGCAGCTCGAAACTTCATGAGTAAAATCATGTTCATGGTCGGAGAAGCTAGTGGCGATACGCTGGCTGTTGAGCTTTTGGAGGCCATGCGAGAAGAAGGCCGGGAGGTGGATGCATTCGGCGCGGGTGGACCCAAGATGAAAAAGGCTGGGGTGGATCTGGTAATCGATCTAACCGAACACGCAGTGATTGGCATCTGGGAGGCCATTCGCAATTATCGTAAATTTAAGGGTTTTTTTGACCAACTTCTGGATTTGGCTCTCAAGGAAAAACCTAAGGCAATTATTTGCATTGATAATCCCGGTTTTAATTTGCGCTTTGTGAAGGCCATTCGCAAGGCCGCTGCCGGCAGTGATTGGAACCCTAAAATCATCTATTACATCAGCCCGCAGTTATGGGCCTGGCATTCCTCGCGTGTGCGTCAGATTTCAGAGGATGTTGATCTACTGCTGAGCATCTTCCCCTTTGAAAAGGATTGGTACGCCAAGCGTGCACCCGGTTTTCCCGTTGAGTTTGTGGGTCATCCTCTTTGCGACCGGTATCCGGATTTAACTTTTCGCGACCCCAAATCCCTTCACGAACCAAGACGACTGCTGCTTCTGCCTGGAAGCCGGGCCAAGGAAATAAGCCGGCATTTGCCGATAATGGTTCATGCGGTCAAGGGAATAGAGGCAGATCCGATGATCATTCTTCCCAATGAATCACTGGCAGCCCAGGCACGTTTGCTCGTTCCTGAAGTGGCTGATTGGGATATCCAAATTGGAAATCTGGAAGGAGCGGTGGGCAGGGCAGATGTTGCGATTGCTTCATCGGGAACCGTTACCCTGGAATGCGCCTGGTTTCGCGTGCCGACCGTTGTGCTTTACAGGACCTCGTGGATTACCTATCTGCTGGGTAAACTGTTCATAAAGGTAAAGCATATTGCCATGCCCAATGTACTGGCTGAGCGGGAGGTGTTTCCGGAGTTTATCCAGTCCGAAGCCACTCCGGTTAATCTCATACGCGAGGCAAACCGTTATTTGGATGATGCCAATAGGCGGCTGCAATTACGTGAAGAATTGGATGTGATTGCCGATTCTCTTGGAGGAAAAGGTGCATCTAGGCGCGCCGCCCGCTGCGTTATTCGTTTGCTGGATGGTTAGCTTCAGATTGACAGGTGTAGGCTGTTGAGGCTGAATCGCATTGTGCGTTTTACGTGGGTTATTCTAATTTTTTTAACCGGAAAATTACTTGCAGCACCCAAGCCGCGGTTTTCTACCGTTGAAGAGGTGCGCGATCACTGGGCGTTTAAACCGATTGTTAATACCCCTCTTCCACCGGTTAATTCTGACTGGGGGGATAACCAGGTCGACAAGTTTGTCCTGAGCCGTTTGCAAGAGAAGGGTTGGAAGCCTTCGGTCCGGGCTGACAGGCGAACATTAATCAGGAGGGCAACCATGGATCTCACCGGTCTAATGCCGACTTATCAGGAGGTACGCCAGTTTGTAACCGATGATTCGCCTGATAGTTGGGCAAAGTTGATTGACCGGTTACTGTCCTCGCCCCATTACGGCGAACGCTGGGGGCGTCACTGGCTTGATGTGGCTCGTTTTGCCGATAATAAGGGATATGTGGGAGTGGGCGTGGATCGTCTTTATCCGTATTCCTACACTTACCGCGATTATGTAGTGCGTTCATTCAATGAAGATTTGCCTTATGACCGGTTTATTACGGAGCAAATTGCAGCAGACACCCTTGAATTGGGTGAGGATAAAAGGGCTTTGGCGGCTATGGGTTTCCTGACGTTGGGCAGGCGGTTTTTGAACCGGGAAGATGATATTATTGATGACAGGATAGATGTGGTTACCCGCGGGCTAATGGGGTTTACGGTGACCTGTTCACGTTGCCATGATCACCCCTATGACCCGATTCCAACGGCTGACTATTATTCACTGCACGGGGTTTTTTCGAGCAGTGAAGAACCCAAGGATATGCCTTTACTGGGCGGTGATTCCCTTCCGCCGCAGCATGGTGATTACTTGGAGGAAAAAGCGAAACGAGAGAAGGCTGTTGAAGAACTGATTCGGTCAACCTATCAAAAGGGTTTGGCCAAGTTACGAAGCCAGTCGGGCGAGTACATGCTGGCGGTCCATGAAGCAGATGTGAAGAAACTTGCTGGAGATTCATTGGACAAGTGGTTGACTCAAAAAAAATTAAACTCAGTGGCTTTTAGGAGTTGGCAGGCGGCATTGGCTAAATGGAAGACAGAGAAACACCCCGTGTTCCTCGCCTGGAATCGGTTTGAAGGGAAGGGGAGCCCGTTGATCGAGCGAAAAGATACCATGAAGACTCAGGCGGAAGTCTATGGGAAAATTTTTCAGGAAGCCGAGCGTAAATGGGGCGAACAAAAAAGGTTAAATGCTTCTACCCGGGCCCTAAAGGACATGCATCTGGAAACCATCCGGCAGGTTCTTTATGGCAAAGATTCGCCAGCAACGGTCCCCAGAGCCCTCGGTGAAGGGGATAGAAACAGCCTAATATTCGGGATTCGCAACCGTTTGAAAACGATGAGGTCGAATATATCAAAATTGGCGGCCACTCATCCGGGGGCACCTCCGCGCGCCCATATCCTGAAAGACAAAGTCAGGTTGGTTGAGCCATATATTTACCGTCGAGGTGCGAGAGGTAATCGCGGCCCCGGTGTTCCGCGGCAGTTCCTGGAGCACCTTTCAAAGCAAAGAAAACCATTTTCCAGAGGCAGTGGTCGACGTGAGCTTGCAGAGGCTATTGTGGCTCCGGATAACCCGTTGACCTCGCGCGTTCTGGTAAACCGTGTTTGGGCACATCACTTCGGGAAAGGCTTGGTGCAAACACCAAGTGATTTTGGTTTACGTGCCCAGACGCCTTCACATCCGCGTTTGCTTGATTGGTTGTCCCTGCGCTTCATGAAGGAGGGTTGGTCCATAAAAAAACTACACCGTTGGATTATGCTTTCGGCCACCTACCAACAGGCAGGCAATGACCGGCCTGAATGCATGGGCGATGACCCGGACAATCGGTTTCTATGGAAGATGAACCGGCAAAGAATTTCATTTGAAGCATTGCGAGACACCATCCTTCAGGCCAGTGGTCAGCTGGATTTTTCTTTGGGCGGTCGGTCAGTAAAAATTGATGTGCATCCCACTCCGAGGCGCCGCACCCTCTATGGGTTTATTGATCGGCAGAATTTGCCCGCTACTTTTCGGGTCTTTGATTTTGCCAATCCTGATACCCATTGCCCGGAACGCTATGAGAATATTGTACCTCAACAGGCATTGTTCCTGATGAACAGTCCCTTTATCGCTGATCAATCCCAGAAATTTTCAATGCTTACTGCCGAAAGGGCACCCGCAGGGCAAGCGCGGGTCAAGGTTCTCTACCAGATCCTGTTTCAAAGAAACCCTGAGCCTGTCGAGATAGCCGATGCTTTAAAATTCATTAGCGAATCTGAGTTGAGCGACAAGCAAAGGGCATTTACTCAATTGGCTCAGGTATTGTTTCTGAGTAATGAATTCCGCTTTATTGACTGATAATTGCTTGTCTTATGGGGTTGTCGGGTGAATGTTTTGCCGGTCACCTTTTAAGCCAGGTTAATTATGGATAAACAAACAGAAACGATTGAATGGGAACACAAAGTCGACCTTTGCTCCGAGCCGGACCCGGCTGAGATAATCAGGGAGCGAAGTAAGCAGCTTTGGGAATTGGTAAATGTAAATGTTGTGCCCGATACTAATGGCTGGGCGTTTTTCTGGAAAAGGCCATTACGGCATCTTGAAGTTCCTGTTGAGCCGGACTTGACGAAAGAATAAAATGGAGGTGCAGTTTTTACTGATTAGTCCTCTACCCGGTAGAGATGAGTTTTCGTACGCAGGATTAGCGCGTTTCCATGAACGGCCGGACTGGCCATGAACCCCGACTCAAGATGGTTCTCCCCGAGTTCAGTGAATCCCTTGGCAGAAGCATCGAAAACGGTGCATTTGCCGCTTTCACTGAAGGCATAAATCCGGCCTTGGGCTGTAATGGGGGATGCTGAATAGTTGCCGCCTAGACGCTCACTCCATACTTCCTTGCCGGTTTTTGCCTCGAGACAGGTGGCAAGCCCCCCCTGATC
>CAZAIZ010000187.1:0-4156 GCA_964485275.1 uncultured Pedosphaera sp. | reverse complement strand
CTGCAACCGATTGCAGTATCGGTAGCCGTGTTTTTTGCACATCTCGATCAAAGTATCATGCCTGCTACGAATGGTGTCGGTATCGGTCCCTTCAGGCATAAGTAAAACTTTGTTTGCAGGGATATCGCATTGCAATGACCCGAGTAAATCCTGGATCTCAGGTAAGTCATCAGCCTCCCTCACGACAAATTTCATTTGATAAGGATAATTTTCAACCCATTGGCAAATGATCTCGTGCTGTAAGCGGGTTCTCTCATGTCGCTTGCTCCAGGCACTGTCACGCTCATCAGCCGGTCTCGAGTTGCTTAGCTTCGGACTGATTGATGCCAGATCACAGGAAATTCCATCAGGAGAAATGGTGCCCGCTGTTTCAATGGTAATGTGTTTACCCAGTGCTTTGATTTGGGCAGCTAAATCGTGAATCCCTTTGGCAATCATGGGTTCGCCTCCAGTGATCACACAATATTCAGTCGGGTATTGGTTGATTTCTACAAGAATTTCTTCGGGGGTCATCTCCCTTCCTTCGGGTTCCCAGGATGCATAGGGGGTATCACACCAGTCGCAGCGGAGGTTGCATCCGGAAGTTCGAATAAAAACCGAGGAGATTCCGGTTAATTCGCCTTCACCTTGAATGGAATGGAAGATCTCCGAGATGAGCATGATGAGAGAAGTTCAGGCAGAGGCGCTTTGCTCATGCTCCTGTTGTAACTTTAGGGCATCGGCCAAAACGTCCTCCCAAGGTTTCACATAGGCAACCGGGTCAGCTATTCCAAGTCGGTGAAAGGCGAGGATGCGCTCTATATCAGCTCCGGTCTTTCCGCTGGCCCGACCCTTACTGTCTGGATCATAGCTGGTATTGGTGTTGCGGAAGATTTCATTAAAATCCAACCCCAGCTTTTCGATCGAATCCTGCGCATCTTTGAGAATGGTGTACTTATCTCCGCTCAAGTAAGGCAGGTACATGCACACCCTCTCTGAGTCCCAGTTGCCGATGGCGAAAGCGTGGTGTATGGCATCGTAAAATTCAGGCCGACAATCAGGATAGATTGCATGATCCCCACTGTGAACTCCGAGACAAAGGCTGACTTCCTCTTCGGTTTTGTTGGCCATCGATAAAGCGTAACCGTAGGCGATGGAACTGAAAATGGCGTTCCGATTGGGAACGACCGTTTGCTTCATGGTGTCCTGCTCGTAATGGCCTTCAGGAATATCCCATCCTTCGGTAGTAAGGGAGGAGTTATAGAGCGAGCCCAGAACTGATATATCCACGATCTTATGTGAAATATCATGACCTTGAGAAGATAGGTAGGCCAAGTTGGCCTCCAGCCGGTCCAATTCCAGTTTATGTTTTTGGCCGTAGTTAAACGAGATGCCGTAGACCTTGCATCCGCGCGCCAATAAATGGACTAGAAGGCCTGTGGAGTCCATGCCTCCACTCAGGCTGAGGACCACTTGGTTTTTGATTTTCAGTTCAGTTTTTATAACTCGGGATGAGTCACCTCTACGGTTACACGGATGCCACCGCGGCTGGCGAATTCGCCCTTGATAACCATTTCCTTCGGGACACAGGCCTTGACCAGATCATCCAGCATCCAATTAACGGCCGTTTCGTTAAAGCACAGTTCATTCCTGTACGAACTCAGGTAGAACTTGAGTGATTTGGTCTCCAGACAGGTTTTATCCGGAATATATCGAATGGTAATATTGCCGAAATCGGGCTGATTGGTGACCGGGCATTTGGAGGTGTACTCCTGGGTGTGGAGTTCTATCCAGTAGTCCCTGCCCGGACTCGGGTTGGCAAAGGTTTCAATCACAGCTTCCTCACGCGAGGCGGGCATTTCGGTGTTGGAACCCAGTAGATTCAGTTCTTCGGCCATGGTTTCCGCACAGCCTAATCAGCGATGAGGTAAAACCCTAGAAAAAATCGTGTATCAAAAGAGAGAACCTTTTCTCCATTGCCTTCGTTCTTTATGTAAACAAGTTAGTTTGGGCAAAGGGGTTGGTCTTTGGCTGACTTCTGGGTGTGGCGCATTCCCCAACAGATTCGGATCCTTTTACCGTGTTTGACTCGGTAACCGTACCGGATCTTTGGCAACAGGAAGCAGTGGGCGCACTTCAGGCCGGTAGGGATGTGGTCGTTCATGCACCGACTGGTGCGGGTAAAACTCTCATATTTGAACTTTGGACGAACATGGGCAAGCCCAAGGGCAAAGCGGTTTACACCGTGCCCACCCGAGCTTTGGCGAATGATAAGCTGGCTGAGTGGCGCGCGCGCAATTGGCCGGTAGGGATTGCTACGGGGGATTTGGCAGAGAATCTTGATGCCCCGATTCTCGCTGCCACCTTGGAAACTCAAAAGAGCCGACTCATTCATGGCAAGGGGCCTGATTTACTGGTAATTGATGAGTACCAGATGATAGGGGATCTGGATCGTGGTCTGAATTACGAATTGGCCTTGGCCTTGGCCCCCTCACACACCCAACTTCTGCTCCTGAGCGGTAGCGTGGCCAATCCCGATCAAGTAGTGAAATGGTTATGCAGGCTTGGGCGTGATGCGGTGCTGGTACGGCACGATGTGCGACCGGTGCCTCTGGAGGAAACCTATCCCAATACCCACCGCATACGATTGCCGCGGGAGATCAAGGGATATTGGCCCAAGTTCATTGCCACGGCCTTGGCAGAGGACTTGGGGCCGGTTTTGCTTTTTGCCCCGCGCCGATCCAACACGGAAAAACTTGCACGGCAACTTTCATTGCAGCTGCCAAACCAGGATCCATTGGTGTTAACTGATGAGCAGAAACGACTGGTGGGTGATCACATGGCGCGCATGTTGCAGAATCGCGTGGCTTATCATCATAGCGGGTTGAGTTATGCCGCTCGAGCTGGCGTGATTGAACCTTTGGCCAAAGCAGGCCAGTTGCGTGTGGTGGTGGCGACCATGGGATTGGCTGCAGGGATTAATTTTTCCTTACGCAGTTGTGCCTTGGCTGCTGATTCTTACAAGCGGGGAGGAGTGGAATATCCCATTGGGGGGGATGAAATCTTGCAAATGTTCGGGCGTGCGGGGCGTCGCGGTCTTGATGAGGTAGGTTATGTTTTGGTGGGAGCCAATGACGTGCGTCTTCGAGATGCGTTTCCCTGCCAGTTATCGCGTAGCGGACTGGTGGATTGGGGGGCACTATTGGGAATAATGCATGCGGCAATTCAGGATAAGCGAGAGCCCTTCGCCGAGGCAATCCGGGTTCAGTCCCGCCTTTTCACGACCAGGCCGATTACTTTAGGCGTGGAAAACGCGCTTGAGCATCCTGATGCCCCCTGTGGTTTGCAAGCCGATGCGGATCGAGCGAGGTATGTACGTAAGCAGGATAAGGAAATTCTCAATAGTTGCGGCCAATGGGAACGCAACCCGCAGCGCGAAGATATGCCTATGCGGGATATTCGCGTGAATATTGGTAGGACGGCTGAAGGCGAGCCCATGGAATTGCGGCCGATTCTTTCCCAGCCTGAATTATTGGGAGACCGTGGTCCTGGTGTCTTAAGTATTATTGACCGAAATGCGCCTGAACCAATCTATGGTCGAGTTTCCACGGTGGCGGAACGAAACGAAAATGGGAAACTGATCATTCAGCGTTGGGTGCGTCGCATCCTTGGTTGGCGCGGCAAGGCGATGACGCGTTCGTTATGGGAGCAAAAGTTCGGACCTCAATTGAAAAAGAAAATGGAACAGCGAGGTACACCCGTTTTGCATTACCGCAATGAACGCGGAAAAATCGTTGCTTGGTTTAGCTTGGAGGATCAAATGCGTAAGGTAGTGATTGATCAACAAGGGGTTGCTCTGTGGCAACCACCCGCGCGCGAGGTTCTCTCAGCAGATTGTGGCCAGTGCGATCTGGTTTCCACCTGCCGCAAGATGCCGCGTGCAACCGGGGTGGTGCATCATTGGAGTCGGTTTGGGCCTAGGATTAATCGGTCCATTTGCCCCAACTCTTACATGGGTCATACCGGCAGTGCTCATTCCCTTGTCGCCATTCCCTTGTCAGAAATCTGACAGGGCTCGAGTAGTGCCCTGAGGAATATTCAAGTAGCCACACAACAGGAACGACACATCAAACTCAAACAAGGAAAATTGGATATGTTCAATCAAGAGCACGTAAAA
>CAZAIZ010000186.1:0-4174 GCA_964485275.1 uncultured Pedosphaera sp. | reverse complement strand
CTTGGAAAAACTGACGCCGATTTGCTTTAATATTTTCCGAATTCTTCATTGCTCAAGAATCTTGTTGTTTTGGCGCAAACGTTCGAACAGATTTTCGATAGGGATCCAGGGCCAGAACATGGCCTTGTTGATTAAGCGCAACGTCGAATCCCACACCCACAGCCCCCCCCAAATTGGCTTTACGAACCATCTCCTTATCGGGAACCAATGTATCGGGTCCTGCCACCGCACCAAGGAATTCCCCGTCGCCTGTGTAGTGGTTGATGCGTGCCAGCCCTTTTTCACTGGTGATAAAATCGCCGTCTTTGGTTAGGGCAAAGTAGACCGGGTTGCAGCAACCGCAAAAACGGTCAATCTTCATGCCCGGCTGGCCCCAAGCTGACTGAAATTCCCCTTCAACCGTGTAAGTTTCAATCTGCAACCGGCCAGTATCGGCTACACGTAGGCGACCATCAGTGGCCACGGCCAAGTCGAAATATGGGCTGGGCACGGCAAATCCTGGATTACCTTTCTCTTCATCTTTTTTCCCAAAACGGAACTTTTCCTGACCGGTCTTACGGTCGCAAACAACTACCTCACGATTTCCCGCATCAGCGATAAATACAGAATCTTCGTTTGTCGCTATGGCGGTAAGAAAAGCCTTCCCAGAAAGGACGGGGCCTTGGAGCTTTCGCTCTCCATTAAAGTCATACATCTCGATGCGATTGGCCGTTCCAATGATCAACTCATCTTCTCCGGCTACATGTAAGCAATGTGTGGGTTTATCCAATGCGATTTCCACCGATGAATCCGTTTGCCCCTGTGCATCAAAAAATCTGACCTCACGATCTCCTGCCACCAGCACACGATTGTCCTTGGAAATCTCCAATCGCTTGACGTTAGCAAGCCCGGTCTCAAATTCACCCGCTGGCTCGTATAGCAGTTTGTCTGGATCGGTTTTCTCAAACTCGCTTGTATCAAAAGCAAAACGGTTGTCCGGTGTTCCCGTAGTCTTTGGAGCTCCATTACGCGCGGCACCAGGCCCTTGAAATTTCCGGGCAGCCCAACCGAGGACTCCTCCCAATGCCACCAAGCCGACGCTTACAAAGCCACGACGCTTCACACTTCCTTTATTCTTACTTGCTTCCATTTAACTATCCCCTAAATTTGAGCCATATTCAGGGCACCTTATTCATTCGAATACAGCGTAACCTCGAGTTGTCAAATATCAAAGAGTTTTTTTGTTGAATAAATGAATAAACAGCCAAAAAAGCCATGTTTTATTATGATTTAGGCGTTTTTTCACAGTTATAATAATGAATCTAATTCTCATTGATAATCATTCCAATTCCAATTATGCTATCTAAGACTTGCCAGTTATGATGAAGTCGAATGAATTCAAGATGAGCGAACAGCAACTCCTTACCGTCTTGGTTGGGGTCGTGGCATGCATCGCCGTGGGCTTTCTCTTCCTGCTATTTAAATCGCCAACTGCAATTGGAGCAGAGGTGCGGGTAACTGATATCGCAGCTGAGCGAGCTGCAGGAACCATGCCTGCTGGCAGTTCTGGTGGTGGCGCCCAAGTATCCACCGCCAAGAAAGCCGAAGTGGTAAATATCGAAGGTGAGTTCATTCAGTTCGAAGGGAAACCCGGTGAAAGTCAAATTGATTGGCCGCATTTTCGAGGGACAGACCGTAGCAATATTGTGAGTTCGGACACTCCTTTGGCTGAGAGCTGGGAAGATGAGGGCCCGCCCATGATTTGGGGACCCATCGATCTAGGAGAAGGACACGGTGGTGCGGTTGTCTGGAAAGGTCGAGTCTACGTAATGGATTACGACAAGGAGAAGAAAGGTGACGCCCTGCGTTGTTTCTCAATCAAGGATGGGAAAGAAATCTGGAGACGCTGGTACAAGGCTCCTACCAAGAATAACCACGGAGTTTCCCGAACCACACCTGCAGTCACTGAAGATTACACCATCACCATCGGTCCGCGATGTCATGTCATGTGTGTGGATACTGAAACAGGCAGTTTTCAATGGGGAATAGATATGGTGGCAGATTATGGCACTGAAGTGCCGCTCTGGTACACCGGCCAGTGCCCGCTCATTGATGGAGACACACTGGTGCTAGCTCCTGCCGGACAAGAATTCTTGTTTGTAGGCGTGGATATCGCCACAGGTAGCGTGTTGTGGAAAACCCCCAAACCCACGGGAAAATGGAAAATGTCCCATTCCTCAGTGATGCCCATGACACTCCTAGGTAAAAAAATGTATATTTATTGTGCAGATGGCGGTGTGGCGGGTGTTTCTGCAGAGGAGTCAGATCGCGGTAAGCTTCTTTGGAAGAGTATTGCTTGGAACAACAAAGTCACCGCTCCATCCCCATTGAAAGTCAATGATCAACAAATATTCCTTACCGCAGGAAACGGATCGGGAAGCATTATGCTGGAGCTAAAGCAAGAGGGTGATGAAATTAAAGCTGAGCCAATGTTCGTTCATGACAAAAAGAACGGCTTCAGCTGTGAACAGCAGACACCGATCCTTCATGAGGGGCATATCTTTGGTGTGCTGCCCAAGAGCGCAGGGGAAAGGCGCGAACAATTTGCATGCATCAACCCCAAAGGGGAGTTCGTCTGGACCAGCGGCAAGACCGAACGTTATGGCCTCGGCCCTTTCTTAATGGGAGACGGCAAATTCTTTGTGTTAAACGATAATGGCGAATTAACCATGATGCGAGCATCGGTGTCAGGATTCGAGCGTCTTGGATTTGCCAAGGTACTCAAGGGACATGATGCTTGGGCTCCAATGGCACTGGTTGATGGTAAATTGTTGCTGCGTGATTCCAAACAGATGATCTGTCTGGATGTTAGCAAGTAATTGATGTAGTTTACGGAGGAGTTTATGGGTGACTTACAGGGACCAGATAAAGTAAGCCGAGTTGAATTTCTAAGACAGGGTGCCAGCAAGCTGGCATCGGTTGGCTTGGGATTAATTGGTGGTTTGACCGCCTTCGGCTCTCGCCGGGAGAATACTGTCTGGCAAATTGATCCGGCCAAATGCGTCAAGTGCGAACACTGCTCTACTGATTGTGTGGTAGCTCCATCAGCAGTGAAATGTGTGCAGTCTTACCCTATCTGCGGCTATTGCCGGTACTGTTTTGGTTACTTTACCCCCACACACGATGAACTTACCTCCGCTGCAGAAAACCAGCTCTGCCCCACTGATGCAATTGAGCGTGTTTTTATCGAGGATCCTTACTGGGAATATAACATTGAGCAGGATAAATGCATCGGGTGTGCCAAGTGTGTCAAGCTCTGCGAGGATTACGGTAATGCCTCATTTTATCTGCAGGTGAACCATGAAATTTGCGTCAACTGCAACAACTGCTCCATTGCCATGGCATGTCCTTCTGATGCCTGGGACCGTGTGCCATCCGATACGCCTTACCGGCTAAAGCATGAACCCAAACAGGTATCTGAACTGTCCTTTGCCCCACCCGAAAAAGAATCGGAGAAGGAATAATAAATTGCGTAGCTTCAACCTCGAAATGGCAGCATGGTAACGCTATATAAATATTTCGGCCAAGTATTCATATGGCTTTTTCTGGGGCTGCTTTTGATCGGCTTCACTCCGGTCGTCCAAGCAGAGGATGTGATGCGTTTCCCCGCCCCGGAATTTGAAAGTAATTACACCTTCCCGGAAACTTGGGATTTCATGGATGGTCGCGGAAAGACCATTGCCGAGGATCTAACGCCCAGAGATGGGCAGGCTCCATTACCGACCTCCCAGACTCAACAATGGGCTGATGTGGGCGTACTCGCCATTGTGCTGAGCCTGGCTGCCTGGTTTGCCGTGAAGCGTCGCTCGCGCCGAGGGGTGTTCTGGTTAATGCTCTTTAGCCTGGGTTATTTCGGCTTTTACAAGGAAGGCTGTGTATGCCCCATCGGCTCAATCCAAAATGTGGCACTCTCCCTCTTTAACTCCAACTACGCCGCGCCCATTACCGTGGTGATTTTCTTTGTCCTGCCACTGGCATTCGCGCTCTTTTTCGGTCGTGTCTTCTGTGCCTCAGTCTGTGCTCTTGGTGCAATCCAGGACCTTGTCATATGGAAACCCATCAAACTGCCGCGCAGGTTAACCATTGCCTTAAGCATGATCCCCTACTTTTATATCGGCACAGCAGTCCTGTTCGC
>CAZAIZ010000185.1:0-4189 GCA_964485275.1 uncultured Pedosphaera sp. | reverse complement strand
CCGGGAGCGGGTGTCCAGCCCTTGAGGGTTTTGCCATCAAAAAGAGGAGTGCCTTTATCGGCAGCTGTTAAGCTGATTGTGATAGACAATAGTAAGAGGATATTTTTCATTATTAAGTAGGGTTAATTTTGCTGTGAGTTGAGGGCAGCTTGGGCCTTCGCATTGGCTTCGGCAGCTTTTTTGGCAATTTCATCGGCACTAGGTAAACTTTGCAATACTTCTAGAGGAATATCGATATCTGCTTCAGCAGCAAGTTTGGTGAGGCACTTGGTGCGTTCACCCAAGGCCTTACCTGAATCGCGTTCCTTGGAGAATCGGCTTCTGGAACGTTGGCTTCGGTCGCGCAGCATTTGATATACATCGCCTCCCAAGAGGGCAGAGATATCGATCTTCATCTTCTCGCGGTTCAGGTCCCCATCACTCACCACGTCTCCATTAATGGGTCCGCTTTTGTATTTGGGAAACATGATCGCCGCTTCTGGGCAAACGCGGCTGCAGGCAGGGCAGTTGGTTTTGCAATTGTCATTATTCTGCACCTGAATCTCCTGCTCATCATCCACGCCGTAGACATCAAACAGGCAGAAGGAAAGACATTGCATGCAGTTGGTGCACCGGTCGAAATCAATGACTGGAAACCAGGGTTTCCAGTCGCCGTGTTTGGCTGCTTTTGAGTTTTCGCGCTCTTCTTCAACCAGTTGGGTTATTTCCTCAGGATTATGCCCGTTAATATCCCCAAACCGGATTGAAACCTGACCGTTTACATCCTCTGCGTCTGGTGCTTTGCCATTCTTAAAACGCCCCAAAACCAGTAGTGAGCTTTCATCGGCTGGGGATACTTCTCCATTTCCAGCGCAAGTTACGGCGTAGCCTTTTTCCAATAACGCAAGCAGGGTCGAGCTACGCTCCTCAGCAGCCAACGTTTCAGCTCCCTCTCCTTCATAGAGGATAATGCGTAAAGTTGTTTCCTCGGCAATAGCCATGGGTTTATATCTTTTTTTCTCCTTCTACCTTTGCCACCAAGCCATCGGCAGGCAGGTTGGGCGTTAGAGTTTCATTTAGCACCGCATTGGTCGCATCCTCAGGATTCAGTTCGCGCATATTGACTACTTCAGTTTGCTCAGCCTTTAGCGGGGCCTGACAGCCTCCAAAGAGCCATTTTACTGCGCGCGGATAACAGGCGGCGATCTTCACTGGACCCTCGCCAGACGCCAAGCGTTTGAGTGCAGGGTCACGGCGGGCAGCCATTTCGCACAAGTCAGCGGCTGCCTCAAAGGCCTGACCTGATGCGCATAATCCCTCCAATACACTACTTTTCACCTCATCAGGAACTACGCGAGCGTAGTTGCAGTGGCAAAAAAGGATGCGCGGTTTTTCTGACATGAACGCCTGAGAAAGTAGTCCTTTTGGGGCCTTTTGCCAATGACCGAAAACTCAGCTTGAAACCTAGGCCAAATCAGTAATCCGGTGTGTTGGCTCAGGTTTGCCCGGACGGAAATGCTCCAAGTGGTCGAGCTTGGCGGTGAGATTTTCAGGCACCTTTGCTACTCCCTTTTCTACAGCTTTACGCAAGGTATCTGGGTCGCCCTCTGCACGCAGGTTGATAATGAGTTGCCCACTTTCAATCGGGCCATCGAGATCCGCCGAGAGTTCTGGCACAAAGTCATTTCGAATCAGATTAATGATTGCGACATTCCCATCCAGACCCGTATCGGGGCTTAAGGTCATTTTGAGGTGTGCGATTTCAGCAGACTCTTCATTAAGTTGATTCTGGATGTCCGCGGCCAGATGTTGCAGTACAGCCTTGGCTTCAAAATTTTCTTCTGCATTGAGTTGTACGGTGGCATTCAACCACCCGAGTAATGCTTCGCCCTCAGCATATACCTCGTAATCTACTTCCATCACATTGCGCGTAATTTGTTCAGCGTCAATGATTCGGGCGAACCACTCATTTATCCCTTCGCCAGTTCGGGCTGAGATGTGCAGAACTTCGGCCTGCGGGAATTCAGTTTTAAGGGTATTGGTAAGAGTGGTGAGCTCATCAGCTTCCAAAAGGTCCGTTTTATTAATGACAATTAAGTCTGCCTCCTCAAGTTGTTTGCGGTAGATATAGATGACTTTCTCAGAGAACTGTCCGCCTTCAGCCAAGCCAAAGATGCGTGAGGCGCGGATGGGGTCCACAAGTACACTCAAAGGTGCGATACTAAA
Source organism: uncultured Pedosphaera sp. (assembly GCA_964485275.1). Taxonomy (GTDB): domain Bacteria; phylum Verrucomicrobiota; class Verrucomicrobiia; order Limisphaerales; family UBA1100; genus UBA1100. The sequence continues at coordinate 1,984 of CAZAIZ010000185.1, read as the reverse complement.
ATCATCGCCATAAATCCGGCGTAATGGATAGGTTACTGTCGCCACTAAATCGGTGCAGCTACCCACTGGTTCAGCAATGAAGAAATCGGGCCGAGTCGATTCAGTAAGTTTACCTGCTGCATCGACCAATGAGTTGAATCGGCAACAAAAACAGCCGCCGGGAATTTCCTCAGTGGCAAAGCCCTTGGATCGCAGCATGGCCGTATCAACCAATTCACGACCCTGGTCATTGGTAATGAGTCCAACCTTCCGGCCTTGATCACTCAGGTGTTGGGCGAGAGCAGCGACACTGGTGGTTTTGCCTGCTCCCAGGAAACCGCCAATCATAATGTAACGTGCTTTATTCAATGCTTTCGCCTTTTTCCGCCTGCTGTTGTTCCAGCATTTTGTCGATGGTTTGATTCAAGATAGCAGCGTAGCCTTCCGCGTCGACGCATTTATTATCCAGCTGCCCCTTTACTTCATACAGCCAACCTTCATCGTAGGGTTGTTTGCTGATTAGTGAGATATCCTTCTGCAAGGCCATATTAGCCCCTTTGAATTTACCTGAACTGAAGGCATACAAATCACTAATGGCCTTGAACCCTTCCACCCAGCCCAGGATTTGACCCGGGACAACCGGCGCTTCGGTCTGGATGTCAAAATCATGATCCACCATGTCGCCCAGCATGCGGGTGGCAAACTTGGTAAAACCGACTTGCCAGCCGCCTTCTATTTCCTTGGCCCAGAAGTGCGATGGGCTGTACCGGTAATTCAATGGCAGGTGCGTCGCAAAATGCTTACGCTTAAAAAAGAGTGTTTTTTTACTGTCAGCCACGACAGAGGGAAGTTCCTCGAAAAACTCTAAAACATCAATTTGAATGTGGAGTGCCCGCCAGTATCTCATCAATCTATCACAAGTGAAGGCGGTTCTATTTTCTTCATATTTATCGGTGGAGTCGGTATAGTGGATTGGAATTTTATGCAGTTGGTATATGCCGAATTCTCAGGAAAAGATTGATAAGGAGATTAGGAAAGCAGCGACAGAAGCTGCAATCATGAATGACACGGATGTTCCTGGATCCCAGATAACGGAGGCTGAATTACAACAGGTTAACTTTCTGAATCTGGAAAACATGCAACTTACCGACCTGACCCCTCTTGCTGGTCTGAGTAATTTGAAATACCTTCGCATGGGAGGGAATCAGATCCAGGACCTAACCCCATTGACTGGTTTGAGCAATTTGGAAGGGCTTGGGATTTATGATAACCAGATCCGTGATTTGACTCCCTTAAAAGGACTGATCAAGTTGGAACGGATATTATTGGACAATAATCAGGTTGAAGATTTGACTCCGCTTAAATGGGTGAGAAGTTTGCGCCGCATCGGGCTGACGGGAAACAATATTAGGGATCTGAGTCCTTTAGCCCCATTACAGGAGGTGGAGATTCTTGGGCTTTCAGGTAATCGGATTTCTGATGTATCCCCACTAAAAGGACTGCAAGAGCTTCAGGATCTTTACCTGACAGACAATCAAATCGAAAATGCGGCAGGGTTGGAAAATTTAACCCAACTGAAGGTGCTCGCCCTTGGCCGCAACAGGATCAATGATCTCACTTTTATCAAAGGGATAAGCTGCTTGCTGGATCTTGATTTGTCCGGAAATCGGATTTCAGATTTGAGTCCATTGGTTTCATTAACAAGTCTTTTGAAGCTTGATCTTCGCGACAACACGGATTTGTTATCGACTCAGATTGATCAACTCAAGAAAGCCATGCCACAGAAGTGGTTTGGCCTGAGGACAAAATGCACGATATATCATTAAAGCAAACAAGCGAAGGTGGACGCTAACTTTCAATCAGTGAATAATCTTTGGTTTATACTGGCGGTCCCGGTAGCGGGTATTATTTTATTTTGGTTATATAAGGTGCTGGCGAAAGGAACGATGTCAGCAGAAAAACATATTGAGGAGGAGATTCGACGTCGTCTTAATAAATCTGAAGG
>CAZAIZ010000184.1:0-4206 GCA_964485275.1 uncultured Pedosphaera sp. | reverse complement strand
CTGTTCCTCAGTGGCATCATTAATAATAACAGCCAATCCATGGGTGCCTTCCCCGATCAACGCAGCCGTATACACACGCAAAAACCGGCGAATGGGATAAGCAACCTCCAGCTCATGACGCGTCACCGACATGCCGTCTGAAATTTCAGCAGCACAAAGTTTTTCCCAATCCAGATCAGGAAGAAACTGAGAAAGCCTTTGCCCTTCAGTTTTATCAATTGGTAGGCCCAGTAGATGTTCCGCTGATTGGTTCGCCCAGGAAACCTGAGCCTTACCATCAAGCACGAGTACGCCATCCTCAATGGTGTCAAAGAGCGTCTCCAAGAAATCCCGCTCCCGCACCAGCCGTTGCACCACTGTCTGCAGACCCTCCGCATCAAGCTCGTCAATACGACCTACTATTCGATCAAAAAAACTGGTTCTTTCCGTTGCCATTCTTAAATGGTGTCATTATGCCCCGTTAATTCCAGTAGGCAAAATTGCGCCAAAGTGTCTCATTACCCTAAGGCTAAATTAACAGCATTTCAAGCACGGATAAAGACCGCTGAAACCTTGACCGTCGAGCCCTTCCCTGTTGAATTAGCCACCTCCAAATTGTGTCTAACTATTTACTCCTTTAATGAAAAAGATTTTATCCAAATACCTAATCGTCGCCTTAAGCGGATTGGTACTCCTGAATGGGGCCGCTGAAGCCGCACCTAAAAAGATTCTGGTGATTACTCAATCAGCAGGATTCCGTCACCAACCGGTAAACCGCAAGGGGCAGGAAACCTGCCAGGTGGAACGGGTGCTGGCCAAGATCGGGAAGAAGAGTGGAATCTTCACCACGGTCAATTCCCAGAATGCCATCAAGTCCATTACCCGGGATAACCTAAAGCAGTTTGATGGCATCTTTTTCTACACCACAGGCATGCTCCTGCCTGATGGCGACCCACGCGAGGCCCTAATGGATTTCATCAAGTCCGGCAAGGGCTTTGTCGGAACACATAGTGCGGCCGATACCTTTAAAAAATATCAGGGCTACGTTTCCATGATTAATGGCAGCTTTGCCGGTCATCCCTGGGGAGGTGGCAGTACCAACGGATTTCTAAACCACGAACCCAATCATCCTACCGTGGCCATGCTGGGTAAGGAGTTCGTGTGGAAGGATGAGATCTATCAATATAACAACTTTGACCCAAGGGCAGTGCGGGTCCTCTTCAGCCTGAACATGGCCAAGAGCAAACCGCAGATGCCCTATCACGTTCCTGTATGCTGGGTGCGCAATTTTGGGAAAGGGCGGGTATTTTTCACCAATCTCGGCCACAACGGTTCGACTTGGGAAAACGAAACCTACCATAAGCATCTGATCGAAGGCTTCAAATGGTCACTGAAACTCACTGATGGCCCTGCTGAGCCCAATCCTGAATTACAGGCCAAGGAAAGCATCAAGGCCTTTGCTCTCTTTGCCTCGCAAAAGATGAAACTTGATCATGATAAACTAATCAAAGACATGATGGCAAAGGCCAGTGATGAAAAGTTCATCAAGCTACTCCGGGAAAACAGCTGGAAAAGCAAAGGACGGGATATGAACCTCATTAAGGCGGTTATCGCAGAGATAAAATAAATTTATCCAACGGCCCTGAAAGAGCAGGGCCATCGGTCCACGCTTGCTTTTGAAGTTGATTCGCGCAAACTACGCGACCCCTTACTCATGAGTAATAAGAAAGAAGATTTTAACCGGCGTGACTTTATTTCCTCAGCCGGAGGTTCACTGGCTGCCATGGCCGCAATGATGCAGGCCATGGAATCCCATGCCCAAGAAAGTGAAGGGAAAGATAGTACACGCCGAACCGACGATTCTACCCCTCCCGTTAATATGGGACTTATCGGATACGGCCCTCATGGCCGGGATATCGCCAAAAACCTAGCACAACTTCCCAGTGCCCCTCTCGTTGCCATCAGTGATAACTACGGCGCGATGCTCCGCCGCTCCAAACGTGATCACCCTAAAAGTAAGGGTTATGAAAACTATCGGGATTTACTCAAAGATGAAAACGTTGAAGGAGTCATCATTGCCACTGCACCTCATGAACATAAGAAAATTGTCACCGAAGCCCTAAAGGCGGGTAAGCATGTCTACTGCGAGGCACCCCTTGGACATACGATCGAAGATGCCCGTGCTATCGCAAAAGCAGCTCTTGCTAACCCCAAACAGAATTTTCAAGCAGGTCTCCATTTCCGAAGTGAACCACAGCGACATTTCATGTTCCCTTTCATGCGGGCAGGAGCCATTGGAAAAGCGGTTCACGCACGCACCCAGTGGCATAAGAAAACCAGTTGGCGTAGGGTTTCTCCCAATGCAACGAGAGAAAAGGCCATTAATTGGCGCCTGAATAAAGAGATCTCACCCGGCCTTGCCGGCGAAATTGGAATGCACCAAGTAGATTTGGTGAACCATTTACTCAAACTCACGCCCATAGCCGTTAATGGTTTTGGGAATACCGTGCAGTGGCGCGATGGCCGGCAGGTTCCTGATACCGTGAACCTTGTCTATGAGTATGAAAACGGATTCTCACTGACACAGGAACTCACTCTTTCCAACTCATTTGATGGTGAATACGAGGTCATGCACGGCACCAACAGTGCAGTCATGCTTCGCGGTGCACAGGCTTGGATGTACAAGGAAGCCGACGCCCCACTCATTGGCTGGGAAGTATACGCACGCAAGATGCCCCACTATGGATCCCCCGGCGTGGTCCTAGCCGCAGGAGCCACCACGCTGGGCAAAGGGGGCAAAAAACTTTACCAGGAGTCCACCTTCACTCAATCCCCTCTTTTCTATAGTCTCGAAGCCTTCGCCTATAACTCTCACCAGGTTAAGAGTGCGGTGGAGGATTTTCTCGACACCTTTGGTGAAGCCGATGCCGATGCTGATACTTTGGCTGATTATATAGCCGATCAATTGGATGGCACCAACAGCCTTTTACCCGCCGCCAACGCAGTTCAGGGTTATCAGGCAAATGTGATGGCCCTCAAGGCAAATGAAGCAGTGAATACCGGCAAACGTATCGAAATCACCGAAAAAGATTTAACCGTTTAATCTCAGAAATATTTATCATGAAAAAAATCCTTTTCCTCTCCCTGATCCTTTTCACGCTGCCGGCGAAGGCAGAAGTTTTCAAGGCCAAGTTCGGCCTGAGCAAGCTGGTGATCGATGGCGATTCCAGCGTGCACAAATGGAAGGTGGAAACCAAAGTGATTGGCGGCTTCCTCGACGTGGATGCCACGGCGCTGGGCAAGCCCGGCAAGGTCAGTTCAAAAGGTTCGGTGATTGTGCCTGTGCGACAGCTCAAAAGTGGTAAAAAGCGCATGGACGAAGTAATGCACGCGGCCATGAATGAACCGAAGCATAAGCTCATTAAGTTCACCATCAGCACTCTTGAAGTAAAATCCGTAAAAGACGGGGTAGCCAGTTGTACCGGTGGCGGAACCATCCAGATTAACGGCGTTACAAAGCCTTTAACAATGGAGGTGAAGATTACAAATGCGGGAGATAAATTGACCGTGGAAGGACATACTCCACTAAAGATGACCAGCTTCGGCATCAAGCCGCCTTCTCCTAAGTTGCCCACCGGTAAAATTGTTACCAAGGATGAGGTAAAAATCAGCTTCTCCTGGGTCGCGGTCAAGTGACTCAATCAAAGCGATTGCATCCGTGGTACACCAGACTTTGGCGTCTGGCCCGTTTGGATTACCTGAAAATTCTTCGCACTAAGGGAGCGCCCACCCAAGTAGCTCGAGGGGTAGGTTATGGTATTTTTGTTGAGCTAATTTTCTTCCCTACACTCGGCCTGGCATTTTTCTTGATGTACCCCATCAATAAATACCTCAAAGGCCATATGGGAGCGTCCATGGCGGGTTTTGTTTTTACCAAACTGTTCGCGTTTCTCACCATCCCTCCCAGCTTCATTCTTGGCAGTAAAATCCTTGGCCTTCAGAACTATGGTGACCAATTCATGACCGCTGAGGAAAAGCTAAAACCGCTTGGAGAAATTTGGAACGTGGTAAAGGATTTATTTAGTTCCGGAGAGCTTTTAAAGGCGCTGGCAGGTTGGACTGTGGGAGCATCGGTTTTTGGATTGGTTCTTGGTATTATTGGATTCTTCATTACTCGCACTGCTCTGAGAAAATATCAGGCCAAGCGCCAAGCACGCCGAGAACAAG
>CAZAIZ010000183.1:0-4235 GCA_964485275.1 uncultured Pedosphaera sp. | reverse complement strand
CCTTATCGTGGTTCCGAATCAATTCCGGCTTAAAATCGTACGAATCGACGTGGCTTGGTCCGCCGGCCATGAAAAGGAAAATCACTCGCTTGGCCCGAGGCACAAACATCGGCTGGCGGTGAAGTAATGTCGCCGAACCAACTGCAGCATACGGCTTCTGAGACAAGCCAGCCAAGGCCAAAGAACCAAAGCCACAGGCCGAAACACTGAGCATTTGCCTACGCGAAAGCGCTTGCATAAACTAAGTATAATTTACTTTTGCCGTTCGTCAATCCAAGTTAGGCAAGGCCACTCAGCCAAAAACGTCCTGCAATTTACCTATTCAGCAACAACCTTGACATCATCGATGAACCAGCCTTCCTGTAGATTGAAGTCGTCTGTAGATAACCTAAATTCAACGATAATTTTTCGAGCTAAGCTGTCTGGCTTAAGGCGGAAGGACTGCGCCTCCCAGCCATTAGTCGCACCGGAAGCCTCATATGGTTCCTCAAGGATTTCTTCTGTTTCAGCATCAAGAATAACCACGGAAACCTTGTGATACGAAATCTCAGGATCAATCTTCCTAAATTCTGAAAAACTCAAGGTTGCTTGCACCTTTTTGTCGCTGAGATCTATGATTGGTGATCGTAGATACGATTCTGTGAATGCTTCGAAATCAGCCTCCAACCCGGTCGCATAAACGTTGTCCCCACTGAACGCCTTACCCGGCCCCGTGGTGGGCACACCCAGTTCCCAGTTATCCTCGTCCCCACCATGCGTCCATCCTTCACCGCCAGCTTCAAAATCGTCGAAGAAGACGGGAGGCGGATCAAGCGCAACAATACGATAAAAGTTATTCGCATTCTGATCCTTGAAGAATGTCGCCTTATAGTCACCATTCCCAAGATCTCCTAATTCCACATCAGCTTGTTCAGCCCATTCTTGAACACCAAATGTAGTCTTAGTCTCAACCAAATAATTCCTACTACTAAATGGACTGTAAAAATGAATATCCACACTGTCCTCATTCAGGGAGATGGATTTAATATTGAGAGGTTCAAATTCCTCATTCAGCGGCTTTCCTGCCAAGCCGTTTTGATAGATGCCAGATATTTCCACTTCGCTCAGGCCTCGCTGCCAGATGCCCATGTCATCGAGCAACCCATCGTACAGGCGGGCGATATCAAGGCCTGGACCGTAATTGCCGATGATCAGTGGTTCATTGTTGACGGCACCCAGTTTGGCTGAAATGGCCTGCCCCACGGCTTCGCCATTCTTAAACCACTGAACCTTGCCACCCTTGTAAACGAAGGCGTAGTGCTGCCACGTTCCAACTTCCCAGGTGTCGTTCGGAGAGGAATAAGGTGTTTTGTTGACTCCATGGGTGCGAATTACCCCCCCACCCAACAGGACCATATCAAAGTTGACCGCTTTCCGGAAAACCCGATCATAAGACCCAAATTCCTCAATATTCATCCATAAAGACACAGTTGCTTCATTGGCCAAGTTTAAAAGGTCATTATGAGGAACGGATATCAAGTCGTCATCCCCATCAAAAGCGATTGCACCTCCAATCCTTCCAGGCACTCCAAACCCTTCATCGAAGTTTTCAAGTGTTCCGCTTATCTTGTTCCCGCTTGAATCCTGCAATGTCTCTCCCTCAGACTCATCAAAGGTGTAATAAGCAACCAACCCGCTGGTAATGGCATCCAACCGTTCGACCTCTAGGCCGGCTACATTGCTCGTGGTGCTTCCCTGCTCATTTGTGACCCTGACAGTATAGTCACCAGACTGATCAGCGCCCAGTTTTGCCAGCACGAGCGAGTTTGAAGTCGCCCCCTCGATGGCTTCACCTTTGAAATACCATTGATAAGTAACCGGCCGTTTTCCGGTAACCATGACCTCAAACACAGCGGTGGTGCCCTCTAGCTTTTTCTGGGATCTGGGTTGGGAGATCACCACGGGCGCCCCGGAAATATCGCGCCCCGCTAACTCCAGTATTTCCGCTTCCGACAGGGGTCTGGACCAGATGGCGACTTCGTCCAGTATGCCATCAACATTTCTCGCTAAACCCTGATCATCATAACTTCCAATGAACAGATCATCAGAATTTGACTCACCCAAAACGCCTTCCTCGGGTTCACCTATCCGGAATCCGTCCTTGTAGAAGATGATCTTGCCTGCCTTGTATACAACAGTGAAATGCTGCCAACTACCAATTTCAACAGAACCCTGCACGGTGTTTACCTCATTAGCTTTCCTATTAACCGTGCTTGCTATAGCTCCAGTGTCCGATCTTACAATCAGAGATTTCCTTACAGTTCCAGGGTCGTCAATCAACCGAAGGGAGAAATGATCGCCCTTCCTCAATATCCAACTTGAAGATCTCGTGTAGGTTCCGGCATTTTCATCCGTTCCATAAGAACCGGGTTTAATCCAGAAAGAAAACGTCGCCTCCGACCCTAGGGCCAGTGATTGATCATCAACGACTGACAAATATGTCATCTCCCCATCCAATTCCAACCCTTGCCCGATCTTTCCTTCAACCCAATGGGATGATTCATCGGCGAAATCTATCAAGTCTGCATTGTTTCCGTTTTTTGAACTGTCAACAGCAAGTTCTCCTCCTTGGGCATTAAGTTCCCAAAATGCCCGTCTGGCTGTGTCCAATCCCTCAACCGGCAGCACGGTTACATTTGCGGACTCACTAAAAACCTCTCCAACAGAGTTTGACGCCCGCACCTTGTAGGATCCCGAATCCTCTTTCTTGGAATCTACAATCATCAAGGTTTTCTCCGTTGCCCAGCGAAGTGGTTCATCGCCCTTTAGCCAAAGATATTTCATTGGTGGTGTTCCCGAAGCCTTTGCGGTGAGTATGATTGAGCCCCCCTCATAGGTATCCATCGAACCGGGATCCTGAGTGATCGCCGGAGCAGTTTCTGCATCGGGATTTAATTCATTTGTAAACAGGGCACTTACTTCCTCTTCACTCAACGGCTTGTTCCAAATCATTACCTCATCCATTAAGCCATCGAAAAAATTACCGCTATCATCAGAACCAATGCGCAGTGGCAATCCAGCGTCATCAACGGGTGCGGGAACAGCGATGCTGCCTTTTTGCTCCCCATTAAGATACACGATCGCGTTTTCACCATCGAACACCCCGACTATATGGTTCCACTCCCCGGCACCAATGGTGACTCCTGTGGTGGCTGTTTTGTTTGCCCCACCCTTTTTAACTAAAAAGTTCATTCCACCACTCCCCACGCCCTGCAGGAAGAAATAACTGTTGCCCTTTTCCAGCATGCGATTACCGCTGCCACCGGCCGCAAGTTCCACGTTTGAATTAAACCAGGCAGACACAGAAAAGCCGTTTGTCAGGTCTGCACCAATGGAGGGATCGTGCGGCACCTCAACATAGTTACTTCCGTTAAAGCTTATGGCTCCACCCACCTTGCCTTCCACCCACTGAGAATCATCATCCTCAAAACCCACAAGCGCACCCAGATTGCTGTTGAAACCGGAGTCGTATGCAAGCTCTCCCGATTTTTCGTCAAATTTCCAGTGGGCAACCAGTCCTGGACCTGCGTTGTATTCCACAAGGCTGGAAATCTCATCAGCGCTCAGGGCCCGGTTGTAAATCCTGAGATCATCCAATGACCCGTTTAAGGGGCAATTCTTTGATGAGGCCCTTTGGCCAAGGTGGAGCACTGAAAACGGAGTGGTGCCAACCTTGCCATTCCCCTTGGCTTCTCCATTTACATAAAGGGTGATGTCTTCGGAATCCGCGTTGTAAGTGACGGCAAGATGATTCCATTCACCGAGCTCGACCGGATCCGGAGCAAGTATGGAAATATGCCCGTTGGCATGGTTCCAAAGAACCCTTGGGTGCCGCACAGTCCCGCCGGTGTGAAATCCAAGACTGTGCCCCGCGCCCGCACCATCAAAGGCAGCCGCAATGGCAGCTCCGTAAGATGAATCTGCATCCAGGCGAACCCAGGCAGCCCACGTCGTCGATGTCACGTCTGGAAGCCCTGTGATTTCCAAATGCTCTGAGGCTTGAGGCAGGCTCAAGGCACCGCCGATTTCCCCCTCTACCCAGTTGCTCACCTCACCGGCTGGATAACCAACCAACGAACCTTCGTTTCCGTTTCCCGAGGAGTCAGCACAGGCAAACCCTTCTTCCTCCCCGAATTCCCAAGATAAAACTAAACCATCATCAATGTCTTCCCCAAAGAACAAATCGCCAATTTCAT
>CAZAIZ010000182.1:0-4257 GCA_964485275.1 uncultured Pedosphaera sp. | reverse complement strand
ATCATCGAGGGCGTCATCAAGGAACTCGCATCATGAAGCATCTGTTGAGCATCGAGACGATGGATTCCGAATCCATCGAGACCATTCTGGAAAACGCAAATGTGATAAAGACACAACGGGGTGACTGTCAGGACCAACCCCTTGCCGGTCAAACTTGGGCCATGATCTTCACCAAATCTTCCACCCGCACACGCGTGTCATTTGAAGTGGGCATTCGGGAACTGGGCGGCAGTGTAATGTTTCTCAATGCCAATGACATGCAGCTGGGACGAGGCGAACCGATCAAGGATACTGCACGAGTGCTGGGCCGCATGGTTCACGGTGCAGTCATTCGTACCTACGCACAGGAAGACGTGGAGCAGTTTGCCCAATGGTCAGATATCCCCACCATAAATGCACTGACTGATGCCGAACATCCCTGCCAGATCATCACCGATATTTTTACCTATCAGGAACTACGCGGTCCCATCACCGGCAAGGTTGTCACCTTCATCGGGGATGGTGCCTGTAATGTGCCCATCAGCTGGATTTGGGCCGCAGCCAAACTCGATTTTGAGTTGCGCATTGCTGCCCCCAAAGCCTACCAACCCTGCCATGAACTCATCGCCAAGGCCGGCGGTAAAATCATGGTCACTGATGATTGCAACACGGCAGCCGAGGGAGCAGATTTATTGTACACCGACGTATGGATCTCCATGGGGATGGAAGAGGAAGGGGCCCAGAGAGAATCGGACTTTGCCGGTTATCAAATCAATGAGGCACTTGTGGCCAAAGCCAACGAAAACGCGCTGGTGATGCACTGTCTTCCCGCCTACCGCGGCAAGGAAATTGATGAATCCACCCTTGAAGCCCATGCCGAGACCATCTTCACTCAGGCCGAAAATCGTCTGCACGCGCAAAAATCGATTTTGAAGTGGCTCACAGAATAAGGGAATCGACTCGACCCCTGCCCTACTCCATGAGAACCTGACCCCGATGGCGACAGACGCCCCCAGCAAATCCAAACGCACCAACCTTCGGCGGCCTGACATTATGGAGCAGGTGAAGGCTCAGGTATTGAGCCATTACCAGAGCAATCTGGTGGACCGTTTGCGATCCAAAGGGGAGGTGAGCTGTCTTGACGGTCAAATCACCATCAGATTGGCAAAGGAATTTGGTTTCTGCTATGGCGTGGAACGCTGCATTGATTTGGCATACGCATCCCTAAAAGTTTTTCCAGACAAGCAACTCTACATCCTCGGCGAAATAATTCATAACCCGGAAGTCAACGACCAGATCCGCGACATGGGCATTCGGTTTCTTTCCGGGCCGAACAAGGAAGCAGACATTGAAGACCTGAAGGAAGGCGATGTCGTGATCATCCCCGCCTTTGGCACCCAAGTATCCATCCGAGAAAAACTTGAGGCCAAAGGATGCCAGTTCATCGACACGACCTGTGGTGATGTAATGAGTGTCTGGAAGCGTGTACGCAGCTATGCCAAGGAAGAAGTCACCAGCATCATTCACGGCAAGGCTTCCCATGAGGAAACCATGGCCACCACCAGTCAGGCCATTTCAAAAAATGGTCATTATCTCGTAGTCAATACCTTTGAGGAAACCGATATTATTTGCAATTACATCAAAAATGGAGGTGATAAATCCGCCCTATTGGAACGTTTTCAGGGCTCTTACTCAAAGGGTTTTGATCCGGATTTGCATCTGCAAGCCGTGGGGGTAGCCAATCAAACCACCATGATGCGAGACGAAACCGAGGAAGTGCAACGCCGCATTCGATCTGCCATTGAAAAGCGTTACGGGGTCGAGAATATGGATTCGCACTTTCGTTTCTTCGATACCATCTGTGGTGCCACCCAGGACCGCCAAGATGCCCTGAGTGAGATGCTCAAGAAACCCATGGATTTACTACTGGTAATTGGCGGCTACAACTCCTCAAACACCTCCCACCTAGCCGAAATGGGAGAACGGGTGCTCCCCACTTTTTTCATCAAGAACGCCGGGGAAATCGATGGCTCTGACCAAATCCGGCACTGGAACCAACACACACACCAAGTCGAAGAAACGAAAAATTGGCTGCCTGAGGGCGATATTACAGTCGGCATCACCGCCGGAGCATCCTGTCCCAACAATCTTATTGAGGACGTGATAACCCACCTTGTTAATATCCGAGGAGGCTCGAAGGGCCAACTGCTGTACTTCAATTAGGGGCCATGCCCTATTCCCGCACCCAGCTCGAAAAACACGAACGGCAGACCCTTGCGCCTTTCGCGCAATTCAGCTCCGAATCGCGTGGGCGTGAATTCGACGAGGTTCCACATGAATGGCGCACCGATTTTCAGCGCGACCGAGACCGGATCATTCACTCACGCGCCTTCCGAAGGCTGGAATACAAAACACAGGTGTTCCTTAACGGATCCGGAGACCACCTGCGCACGCGGCTGACGCACACCATGGAGGTTGCGGCCATCTCAAGGAACATCACCCGGGCCCTGGGCCTCAATGAAGACCTCGCTGAAGCAATCGCACTGGCTCATGATCTCGGTCATTCGCCTTTCGGTCACAAGGGCGAATATGCACTGAATGATCTTATGAAGGATCACGGCGGGTTTGAGCACAACCGCCAGAGCCTGCGCATCGTCGAAACATTGGAGCAAAAATACCCACATCATGAAGGGCTGAATCTCACCTGGGAGACCCGAGAGGGCCTGGCAAAGCATTACACTGCCTATGATCACCCTAGCAAACGTGAAGACTTCGATGCCAAGTCTAGTTCACTGGAGGCACAGGTGGCCAACCTGGCTGACGAAATCACCTACTACAGCCATGACCTTGATGACGGCTTGGATTCCGTACTACTTGACGAGCAAGACCTGAAAAAAAATGTGCAAATCTGGCACGAAACCGATACCCGCATAAGTAAAGAATATGGCAAACTTGACCCTGAACCGCGCCATTACGCTATCATTCGTCTCTTAATTAACAGTCAGGTACAAGATGTGGTCGAGACCAGCAACCGTCTTATCACTGAATCGGGCGTACAGTCTGCTGATGAGGTCCGCCTGCATGATAAACCCCTCATTCAGTACAGCGACCAACGCCGCGCAGCCAATCTCGAGTTGAGGGATTATCTCTATGAGAACCTCTATTACAACCCGATTGTCCATAAACCAAACCAACGGGCTGTCAGATTGCTGGAGGCACTGTTCGCATACTATCTGCAACACCCCGAAGAGATCGGGAGTCAATCGCGTGCACGCATTGAAATCGACGGTTTACACCGTGCCATCTGTGATTACATTTCAGGCATGACCGACCGTTACGTTGCAATTGAACACGAGCGTCTGGGACTTTAGCCCAGCAACATACCGTGCCGGACGCCGCGCAAAGTCGGCCGCAATTCGTGAAAGCCACACCGCATCATCACCGCCTCGAAGATTGCCGATCCATACAAAATCACATCAGCACGATCTGAGGGCAGGCCAACCAATGAGCAGCGCCTTTCCACACTCATCATCCACAATCGGTCGGTTAAGGATTGCACCTCTGGCAATAACAGACCCATTGACTCCAGTTTCTCAGCAGCCAAATCATCACTCTCGCTTATAACGCGGGACAAAAAAAACGGCGTGCCTCCAGCTCCCACCAACGCACCGGGCAATGTTACACCACCAAGCTTTGGCGTTACTTCTTCATCCAGAAAAGAATCCAATACCTCGATCACCTTCGCTCGCTGCGCAGCCGTCGGCAAATCATTGGCCGGGTATTTTTCCATCAACCGAACCGTCCCGATGGGAAAACTCTGCTGAACACACAAACCTTTATCATCTGCGATTAATAACTCTGTACTCCCTCCACCCACGTCAATGACAGCCAGCGGACCTGAAGCGAAGTCCGGGTGGCTGCGCACCCCATCTAAAACCAATTGCGACTCCCTTTGGCCGTCAATAATTGCCAGTGGCACGTTCACTTCACGAAAAGCCTCGATCAAATCCATCCCATTACGCGCCTCGCGCGCAGCACTGGTGGCCACGGCTTTTACCTCCACTGCTCCCAATTTGCGGGCCTTATCGGCAAACCGCCCAGCTACAAATGCTGTTAAGGCAATCGCCTCAGCATCCAGCTTGCCCGTTTCGAACACCCCACGCCCCAACCGTGTCTGCTCCCCCTCGTGAACCAGTGGCTTCACCACTCCGTCAATCACCTCGGCCACCAGCAGTTTTACCGAGTTGCTGCCCACATCAATAATCGCCCGGCGGTTTT
>CAZAIZ010000181.1:0-4260 GCA_964485275.1 uncultured Pedosphaera sp. | reverse complement strand
CACGGATCATGACGCCCACGTGCCTTGAGCTTAACATTTTTTCCCTTCACGCTCACTGTGTCCTGTTCCTTTAAAACGGTGGCTGTTGGCTTAAATGCAACCTGAAAATAAATCGTCTCCCCATTACTGATTCCGCCTTGCACTCCGCCTGAACGGTTAGTGACAGTACGCACCCTGCCACCTCGCATTCGGAATACATCATTATGTTCGCTACCATGAAGTGCAACCCCATCAAAACCTGATCCAATATCAAAACCCTTTGAAGCAGGCAAGCTGAGCATCGCCTTGGCCAAATCGGCCTCCAAGCGGTCAAAGACCGGCATACCCCATCCGGCAGGCACTCCTCTGGCTACGCCAGTAACAACCCCCCCCACACTATCACCCTGTTTACGCATCCGTTCGATGAGGCGAATCATTTTGTCTGCAGCTACCTTATCTGGGCACCTAACAATATTGGATTCCACCTGCTTGAGTGTGACCTTGTCTGGATGAATCTCTGTAGAAACATTTTTGACCTGACTCACACACGCCAGCACTTCCACGCCAAACTGTTTTTTAAGAATTTTCTTTGCCACTGCACCAGCCGCAACCCTCCCGATCGTTTCCCGTGCACTGGTCCGGCCTCCACCGGGCCAGGCACGAATGCCATACTTGGCATCATAGGTATAATCAGCATGACTGGGACGATACTTGGTTTCCATTTCAGAATAAGCCTCAGAACGCTGATCTTTATTATCCACCAGCATGGCGATCGGGGTGCCCAGAGTTTTTCCTTTGAAAGTACCGGAAATAATCCGCACCCGATCAGCCTCATCACGCTGGGTCACAATTTTAGACTGCCCTGGGCGACGCCTATCCAGATCCAGCTGAATGTCCTTTTCAGTCAAAGGCAAACGCGGCGGGCATCCATCTATCACCACACCCACGCCTCCACCATGGCTTTCACCCCAGGTAGATATCCGGAAAAGTTCACCAAACGAATTCCCCATGGCCAAAGTCTGCCATAATTACAACAAATTTACAACGCGGCGTAATGTGAATGACTCCCTCTTGCAAATACCCTCCTCTTTGAGAACCTAGTGAAGGTGCAGGGAGGCGACCATACCCCTAAAAAGCTACACAAAGCACTTGTGGTTTTGCTTGTCGGATTATTCCACATTTCCTGTGAAACCACCGACCCCACTGATTGGCGCACGTCCAAAAACCCCAGCAACACCAGCCTAACTGATCTCTTCAATCGAGCACAACGCAATGATCACATAGCAATGTTTCAAATCGCCTGGCGCTTTGACACCGGCACCGGCGGTGTCAAACAGGATTTCAGGGAGGCAGCAGGTTGGTACCGATTGTCTGCCGAACGAGGAAATTATTCCATGGCTCAAAATAATCTTGGCTGCCTATACCGGGATGGTCGCGGAGTCATACAAAATTTCAAAATGGCCGCCACTCTCTTCCGGGAATCTTCGGAATTGGGCAACCCCCATGGGAAAAAGAACCTGGGCATCCTCTACGAAAGAGGATACGGACTGCAGATCGACTACCCCGAAGCCCTGAAGCTTTACACTGAATCTGCAACTGAAACAAAAGATTATGCAGGACATCCAGTGGCTCAAAGCAACTTGGGCCGCCTTTATCGGGATGGAAAAGGAACCAAGTCAGACCCATACACAGCAGTAAAATGGTTCCGCAAATCGGCCGGACAAGGTAATGCCCTGGGACACCAAAACCTTGGGCACATGTATGAACTAGGGCTCGGCATCAAGAGAGATATTCGTAAAGCCCTCCAACATTATAAAACTGCCTCCGAGGATGGAAACGTTTACGCGATGAATTCCATTGGCGCACTCTACCATGAGGGAAGGTTTGTCTCTAATAATTACGCGATGGCTCTGAAATATTTTACCATGGCTGCAGAGAAAGGGTACGCTGTGGGTATATTTAATCTCGCAACCATGCATTTGGAAGGGAAAGGGATAACAGCAGACCCCATCAAAGCTGCCGAATGGATGCTCAAAGCCGCCGAAAAAGGTTACGCTTTGGCTCAATACAAATACGCTTGGATGCTGGAGAAAGGCATAGGAATTGGACGAAACCTCGAAGAAGCGACCAAGTGGTACCAAAAAGCTGCCGATCAAGGAGTAGCCCCTGCGCAACTGGAACTCGGCATGCTGTTGAGCGCCGGAGCTGAGAATGGTGTTCCAGACCCAATTAATGCCTACAAGTGGCTCCAACTTGCAGCGAAATGGGGCAATGTAGGAGCAATAGCAATGCTGCCAAAGATCGCTGAAGAAATGACTCCCGCACAAATCTTAGAAGCAAAAGATCTGGCAGTTAATTTTGTTGCCCGCCCAACGATGGAAGAAATTTATGTAGAGCCGCCGCCCAACTCAGTCAAGTAGCGGGGAATCATGAGGAAGCGATGTCGGTGCGTACCTCCCCTTGGTATTATCATTAGGATCAACCGGAGTACCCAAAGCGTTGGCCTTATCAATGGCTTTGCGAAACACTGGAAACGCCATCCCCATCAAGATGCCGATAATGGCAATCACACACAGCAACTCAATCAGAGTAGCTCCTCGAAAACTCCGTCGTACCTGCAAAAACTTAAGTCTCATTTGCAATGATTTCTCTCTTGCACAAAAACAGTCTAATCAACTGAATACATTTAATCAATACCTCGTGATTAGGGACTATTAACCCCGGGCACATACGGTCCTTTGGTCTGGGCCTGCTTGCGAGCCATCTGAATCTGAGCAGGGGTTAACTCTATCCCTGGCCCAATGCCACTCCCCTCGCGCAGGCGCCCATCAATCATCAAGTTGCCCTGACTGGAAACATGCGGAAGTGAAAGTGAATGCCCTATTTCATGCGCCAGGATATTGGACTGGGCAAAAAAGACCGGCGACCCATCCTTCCACACACCTTTCTCATCAATAAGACCTGCAAACTTTACCTGCGGCATTAGCACTATCCCCTTGGACGGCATATACACTGCCCCAAATGCATCGGGCATCGTATAAATAAGAACAACATGAAAAGCCTTCCCTCGATCTGGTAAGTCAGGCAGCATCTTGTGCAATATCCTCGATTGATGCTGACGAATGTAGGCTTTGGGAACCTCAGGCTTGAAGAGATCGGCAAACTCCTTCTCCATAGACATATCCGCGGAGACCATTTGTTGTGGCCGATCAGCTACAAACCGTAAATTAGCTTTCTTCCAAATTTCGTTTGTCCCTGCAAACAGAGGCCTTAGATTAGTCGCTTTCAGATCGGCGTTAATTGACACATACCGACTCTTGAGATAGTGAATCTTTATCGGCAGAGTGATCAGCGGATTGTCAACTGGACCCTGGTTTCCAGATAATTCAGCCTCTTGCTCCACCTCTTCCACTTCCTGTGTCGCAGAAAGAATATTGCCTGCGTAAACCGTAAGCCGAGTTCCTCCCTCCAAGCGTGGCAACAGTGAAAACCTTGACTTCCCGAGCACTAATCTCATTGCATCGGCAGCCAGTTTATTATTGAATTCAGCACCCACCAGTTGATCCATCCCTGGCTCGACTATTATTTCCCAGCCTGTTTCTGACTTAACGATTCCTAAAAATTTTTCAAGAGGAAGATTGCGAACCCGCAAATCGAATGTACGCGACTTGGGGTGCCATACCACCGACTCCGCGCCTTCCGCACAAAGTCCGAACATTAATAATATGAGATAACAGCAACGCACAGGAGAATCCTACTGCTTTAAATCGGTATTGCCGAAATATTTTTCCACCAGAACTGCCTGAATCGGAGGAGAATTACGGGCAACAACCATCATAACCACCGCGGACACGGCAACACTCCAGATAAATGGGTGCAAACTCAAGAGCTCGTAACCGCTGAACTTGCCGTTCACCACGTAACCAATAAGGTAAAAGATCGCCATCGCACCCCCTCCAGATAGCATGCCGGCAACGGTGGCCTGCGAAGTGAGCCGCGGCCAATATAGAGCAAGCACAACCGGCATCAGAAAACTTGCCCCCAACCCGCCTGAACCAAATACAATCAAATCCTGCAAGAATTGTGGAGGGTTCAACATTGCCACCATCGCTAATGCCCCAACCCCAATAGTAGTCCAGTAAGTTACTTTTTTCATCTTTGCTTCACTGGCATCAGGGTTTCTTCGCTGGTATACATCGCGCACCACACTTCCCGAAACCAAAAGTAGAAAACTATCCACACTACTCATTACCGCTGCAAAAGGCGCAGCAACAAGCAAAC
>CAZAIZ010000180.1:0-4274 GCA_964485275.1 uncultured Pedosphaera sp. | reverse complement strand
CAACTTTCGCTCCCGGTTGGAAGGTCCGTGATTGGGGCGGTCCGGCAATGAAGCCCGGGTTGCGAACCCAATGGGATGGACGCAATAAAGTGCTGCTGACGCACCCACGCAGTAAAACCGTTCCCTGTGTGCTTTTTCGGAAGTTCGATGTGCCGGCGGGAAAGAAAACCATCCTTGAGTTGGAAATCACTAATAACCCAAAAGGCAACTGGAAGCTGGTGGTTTTGATCAATGACAAGGAAGCGTTGAGTAAGGACATTGAAGAAACGAAGTGGCAGCAGGTTCAAATCGATCTGAGCCAATACGCCGGCAAATCGGTGGCCATCGAGTTGCAGAACCGGGCGACAGGGTGGTCCCATGAAGCCGCTTACTGGAGCCGCATTAAAATCGTTCACCCCTGAAAGGGGCGTTCAGACAAAGTAGCTTTTTCTTCTGATCAATATGAACGCTGTTTTGCCGCCTGCTTTACTTCAGTACATCGCCGGACTCAAGGCGCATGATGTGGAAATGATTGGCTCATCTCTTTCTAGTGAAGTGCAGTTTGTTACCCCGGTTAAGACAATGGATAAACCCATGGTTCTGGATTTTCTGTCTGCACTCTATCGTGGGTTTCCTGATTGGCATTACGATCATGATACACCTGAACAGCTTGAGGATGATTCGTTTGCCGTATTCTGGCGGCAGGGCGGCACGCATACAGGCACGTTGTCTTTTCCCGGTTTTGAGCCAGTCGAGGCAACAGGTAAACCGGTCAACATCCCACCCCACCATTTCTTCTACCGCGTGGGTAAAACCGGCCTGACTGAAATTCGTCCCGACCCCGTTCCCGGCGGAGCACCTCGTGGTATTTTCGAGCAAATCGGCGTGGAGTTGCCACCAGTCTAACTTTCGGGCAGGCTTTTGGCCGTGATCCGTTTCTTTTTGATTCTTTGTTTGGCCGTGGTTTCAGTTCGTGCGGCTGATAAACCCAATATCATTTTCTTCATGGCTGATGATATGGGGATGGGTGATACCAGTGCCTTTCAGGATTTTACCGGTAACGCTGATACCGTACAGTTACACACTCCGCAGATGGAACGGCTGGCACGGATGGGCGTGAGGTTCACGGATGCCCATACCCCTTCCTCACGTTGTACCCCCACCCGTTACGGGCTGCTCACCGGGCGTTATCCGTGGCGCAGTCGGATGAAATGGTGGGTGCTGTTTGGAGCTCAAGGCGATCCCATGATTGAAGCGGATCGGCCAACCATCGCAACGATGTTACGTGATTCAGGCTATGGGACCGGTATGGTGGGTAAATGGCATGTGGGCTTGCGTTACCGGCAGAGTAACGGGAAGCCGGCTGCCGGATGGGCCGATGCAGATCTCACCCAGCCTCTGCATACGACTCCTTTGGATCATGGGTTTGATTTTGCGCGGTTTACCTCCCGTTCCCACGGCACCTCAGGCCCGGATGCGGCCCACAGAAATCCGGCCAAGCGCAACAACCCAAATCAATCAGTGGGCCCCGGTCATATTCATGGGCGCGTGGCTATTGGGGCGACCAAGAATGGCAAGCAATTGGTAGCGGATGGATCAAAGGCTTACGTCCTAAAGAAACTGGGCAGTCGCCATTCAGATCATGCCCTGGAGTTTTTGAACGGGCACGTGACCGGTGAGGTGTCGAAAAAACGTCCATTCCTTCTGTATTATCCTGCCAACTCTAATCACGGTCCTTATACGCCTGACAAAACAATCGGGGGTGAACCAGTAGCTGGGGCTGCACGCACAAAGGCCGGTAAGCCGATGAATGCACGGCATGATTACATTTATGAAAATGACGTGGCTTTGGGGCGACTAATCGATTGGCTGGAAGCAACACCGGATCCTAGGCGGCCAAGGGGTAAATTGATTGAAAATACGTTGGTCATTTTTACCAGTGATAATGGGGCGGAAAAAAACAGTGATATAGCCACCGGTCCCTTCCGCAGTAATAAGGGCAGTTGTTATGAAGGCGGTCATCGTGTGCCTTTTATTGCCGCGTGGCCGGCGGGCAGGGTTGGGGATGGCAAGGCTTCAACACCCGGTAAAACAAATGGTTCAGTGATCGGATTAACCGATATGTACGCAACCTTTGCTGAGATCACTGGTACTAAGCTGCCGGATTTGGCCAAGGGCGATAAAGGGGCTGAAGACAGTGTGAGTGTTCTGCGGGCTATGCGGGGTGTTGAATTGGAGGATCGCCCGCCTTTATTTGTTAATGACCATAAGGAGGCCAAGGCCGATCCGGCTGCTTCTGCCATGCGTTCAGGCATGTGGAAGGTGTTCTTTGATGCAAGTCTGTTGCGCGAAGGAAAGGCCAAGGCGCTTGAATTATACAATTTATCATCCGACTCGAAGGAAACTAATAACCTGATTGATGATCCTGACGCTAAATCGGTTATTCGCCTGCTTAGGCTTGAAGCACTAAATTACCGTCGAACGGCCTCGCGGTTGGTTAATCAGTCAAAAAACTTTCGCCTTGTATTTGATTGGAGTTCGGTTCCCGGAGAAAAAAGTAAACTGGCTCAAGAATTTGAAGGTAAACCGGCAAGTGGACATACCCTTAAGAGTGAGGAATTCAGCCTGATTAATTCTGGAATGGTTGGATTGCAGATGACTATTCATGGGGAAAAATCCAAAAAGTTTTCCACCAATTTCAGGGGTCTTGGATTGGCTGGCGGTAATTTTGAACAGGTCGATGGCGGGGAGTCACTCCACATCCAGTTTGATAAGGATGTCATTGTCGAATCAGTTGCGCTTGTGGCTGGTAAGGGTTTGTGTGGTGGATTCTATCAAATGGGTAAGGCGGCACCGTTGGCAATCTATTGTGTGGACGCCGATAACGATGCAAAGACCCAGGAGGGGGTAATCAGTGACCTCGGAGTGCTGCGTGCCGGTCAGACCTTAAAGTTGGATAGTAGCCCGCATTACGGAGTGGAGACGGCTGGGCAGTGGCGATTGGGCGCAATTTCAGTACGGATTTTAAAATAATAAGATTGATGCGATTAAAAACTTTTTTCCTTCTTCTGTTTCTTTCGTGGCTCGCTCACGCGCAAAAACCCAATGTATTATTGATACTGGTCGATGATTTGAAGCCGGCCATGGGTTGCTACGGTGACAAACACGCAATTACCCCGGCTATGGACGCTTTGGCAAAACGCGGGATGCGGTTTGATTTGGCCTACTGCAATCAGGCGGTATGTGCGCCCTCGCGATTCACCTTGATGCTCGGTTCACACTCCACTTCAACTGGGCTCTATGGGCTGGGTAGTCAATTGCGTCAGATTTTGCCTGATGCAGTGACCATGCCACAGTATTTTGCAAAACACGGTTACCGTACCGAGTCATTGGGTAAGGTGTTCCATATTGGCCATGGTAATCTTGGTGACCCCAAGTCCTTCAGTATTCCTCATTTTCATGACAAGGTAATTGAGTACCTCGATCCTGAGAGTACTGACGGAGGAAAGCTCACCCGCGAGGAGGCTTTATTCACCAACCAAAAGCTGGGGGCCATTCGTTCATTGCCTCGAGGAGCGGCGTTTGAGGCGCCGGTGGCCAAGGACGAGGATTATGCTGATGGTCGAGTAGCAACTGAAACCATCCGCCGTTTACGCTCTGCAAAGGAGCGGCGAGCGAAGGATGGCACACCCTTCTTTATTACGGTTGGTTTTGTGCGTCCCCATCTGCCTTTTTCCGCGCCCAAAAAATACTGGGATATGTTTGATTCAGCGAAATTGCCGATGCCCAGGATCAAGACCTTTCCCCAGGATGCACCTCCGGTGGCTTTGAAGCGCGCCGGGGAAATTTCAGCTTACAAGCCGGTACCGGTTGATGGTCAGGTGGATGAGGCGCTCACGCGCGAACTCATTCATGGGTACTATGCGAGTACAGCCTATGTGGATGTGCAGATTGGCAGGGTGACTGGGGCCTTAAAAAAATTGGGATTGATGGATAACACGATAGTGGTTCTGTGGGGTGATCACGGATGGCATCTGGGTGATTTAAGTATTTGGACCAAGCATACCAACTATGAACAGGCCAACCGTATTCCAATCCTAATTGCCGCACCGGGCGTGGCCAAGGCAGGCAACGTCACCCGGCAATTGGCTGAGACGGTGGATATATATCCCACGGTTGTGGAATTGGCTGGGTTGCCTGCACCCAAGGGGCCTCAGTCCATTGATGGTAAAAGTCTGGTGCCGGTTTTGAAGAACCCGAAGGCACGGGTGCGCGATCACGCCTTTCATGCCTAC
>CAZAIZ010000179.1:0-4278 GCA_964485275.1 uncultured Pedosphaera sp. | reverse complement strand
AGGTCGATTATGCCACGCTTAACCGGTACACCAGCAAATGGATAAAGGATGAAATCATTGGGAAGACCGTCAAGGTCAGCGGGGTTTCAGGGCAGTTCAGGGATAATTTATTACTCATCAAAAAAGACCAAACACTGAAGGTGCGCACGGCTGGTTATCTCGCCGAGAGCAAAACCCTTGTCTTCGCGCACAAGTTTAATGTGTTGGAGCGTGCCCTTCCATTTGACCCCGAAGCCCATGGAGTTCCGCCCAAGGATTTCAGAGGGTTTGAAGGCGGTCTGCAGGGAAAAATTATTGAAGTGGGTGGCTATGAGGTGCTGATGGAAGTAGAGAAAGTGATGAGTGTAGGCAAAGGCAATAAGGCTGCTGTCCCCAATAGCATCAAGGGCAAGAGGGTGCGGCTGGCCGGTTTTTATCCGCAGTATGAAAAGCTATTCAAGGAACTTCGCCCCACTGACATCATCCAGATTGGAGCACGGCATCAGGATGCCGTCTTTGATATGTTCCAGGTGCAGGGGGATTTGGTTAAGATTGAGGAATAAGGTTTTCGGCTCTCGATACTCATGAAACTCTTGTGGCCATTACTTAGTGTGCTAATGGCTGGCGCCAGCTTTGGTGCCTCTAGAGATATCGCCACTCCTGATTTCCAGAAACACGTGGTTCCGCTTCTGGGAAAATTGGGATGCAGTTCCGCCAAGTGTCATGGATCTTTTCAGGGTCAGGGAGGTTTCCGCCTTTCATTGTTTGGTTTTGATTTTCAGCAGGATCACGCGGCTTTAATGGCAAAGGACTCTTCGGAAAAACAAAACCGCGTTGACATAAAGTCTCCTAAACAAAGCTTAATCCTGCTTAAAGCAACCAAGTCAGTGAAACATAAGGGTGGGGAAATCATTGAACCCGATTCATGGGAATATCGTTTGCTGCACCGCTGGATTCAATCAGGAGCACCCGGAACAGCTATCCATGAATCCGAACGCGTGCGGCTGAAAAATCAACCTGAGTTTTCCGCTGAAGGGATTCAGTTTTTTGAAAAGAAAATTCGCCCACTGTTGGAAGCGAATTGTTATGAGTGCCATGGGTTTAATGAGCGCAAGGGTGGGCTGCAGCTCAACTCGCGTTCGGATGTATTGCGTGGAGGGGATTCTGATGGACCGGTTATTGTCCCGGGGGATCCCGACAAAAGCTTGCTGATTAAAGCAATCCGCCACACCGATCCGGATTTGCAAATGCCGCCCAAGCGAAAATTGGAACCGAAGGAAATTGCCGATTTGGAAGCATGGGTTCGAATGGGGGCTCCGTGGCCGGTAGGATCCGGTACGGTGCCCATCAAGTCGGGAAAAAAATTGGTCCGGCTTGATTATGAACCGAAGGAACTGCTTTTTCAAAAAAATGATGACACTGCTCAAATCAGGATTATTGCTCATTGGGAGGGCGGAGAGCGTGAAGACGTGACTGATCTGACCCGGTTCCTTACCAAGGATGATACGGTGGTGAAGGTTGATGAAACCGGTTTGGCTCAATCGGTAGGCAAGGGTGATGCCCACGTTGTTGCCTTGTATGATAACGGTATTGCGGCGATTCCGGTTTTACGCCCGCTAACCGACAATCAACCTCAATTGAATGTTGCCCGGTACACCAATCCAATTGATCGGTTTGTCGCGTCCAAACTGATTAAGCTTGGGATCACACCATCAGAAATCTGTACTGATGCTGAGTTTCTCAGGCGCTTAAGTATCGATTTAACGGGCACGCTACCTTCTCCTGATGAAGTGAAGGCTTTTCTGTCTGATAATTCCAGGGATAAACGCAATCGAAAGATACAGGAGCTTTTAAAGCGTCCGGCCTACGCCGCATGGTGGACTAATAAACTCTGTGACTTTACCGGTTGTAATCCCGCTTCAATCAATAGCCTTCTGGAAGTAGCCACCGAGGAAGGATACCGAAAGGCCAGTCAGTGGTATGACTGGATCTACGAAAAAATTTCTGAAAACGAATCCTACGCCGACTTGGCTGAAGGCATTATTCTAGCGAATCCGGGCCATGGAGTTGGGCAAGGTATGCCCTATTTCTGGACCCGCCAAAGCCTCAAGGAACCCAAGGACACCGCCATGTCCGTCGCTCACAGTTTTCTGGGAATCCAGCTGCAGTGCGCCGAATGCCATAAGCACCCCTTTGATCAATGGACCCAGAATGACTTTGTGGATTTTGCCGGTTTCTTTGACCCCTCGGTTTTTAATGACGGTCGGCGACGGAAAAATTCAGGAAACGTTACCGTAAAAACCACTAAACTGAGCCTGTTGCGCAGCCACACGGTTAAGCTTGAAGGGAATGATCCACGCAGGCCTATCATGGATTGGTTGCGTCAAAAGGATAACCCTTGGTTTGCCCGTTCCTTTGTAAACCGCGTATGGGCCGGTTATTTCAATGTGGGGATTGTAGAACCCACCGATGAATTTACTCCCTCCAATCCTCCCAGTAATCCTGAATTATTAAACTGGTTAACTGAACAATTTATCAAGAGTAACTACGACATGAAATGGCTGCACCGGCAAATTGCCAGCAGCCAAACCTACCAACGCAGCTGGCGACCCAATGAAACCAATGCTCAGGATCGCCGCAACTACAGCCGGGCTATCCCGCGCCGTATTCCTGCTGAAGTAATTTATGACGCAATGAAACAGGTGACGGCGGCCCCGGGCAAACTGGAGTCGGTCCGCACTAACCTGAAGCGACGCGGCACCGGTCACCTTTCCATGCGCATGGCCGGTACGCATGCAATGAAAGTCTTTGGTAAACCCGACCGGGCCACCAACTGTGATTGTGAACGGGTGAATGAGCCAACACTTCTGCAATCCATCTTCCTGCAGAATGATCCGCTGGTGCGTATGCGTTTGTCAGAAAGCGGTTGGATAGATGAATTGGTTGAAAACAAGGCAACGGATAAGAAGAAAATGATCCAGGAAGCCTGGCTTCGGGCGTTTAATCGCTACCCTTCTATTTCTGAAGAGGCGCGAGCCATGAAGCATCTAGAGCAAGCCAAGTCCATTCGGGAAGGCATGGAGGATTTGTTGTGGGCACTGATGAACACCAAGGAATTTACTTTGAACCGATGAAAAAACACCGTCCACTTTTTACCCGGCGTCAAATGCTCAAGGTGGGCGCTATTGGAGGCTTAACCTTGGCCCAGTATCTGCGCGCGCAGGCAGCCGTTGGAGAGAAGGGCTTAAGGCGTTCAGCCATATTTATTTTTCTGGAAGGCGGGCCTTCTCATCAGGATACATTTGATCTTAAGCCGAATGCTCCGGCACGTTACCGTGGCGAGTTCGAGCCGATTCCCACCACAGTCCCCGGTATTCACATCTGTGAGCACCTGCCGGAGCTCGCCAAGCGCATGAAGGACTATACTATCATCCGCGGCCTTACCCATACCATTGCCGACCATGGTTTGGGAAAAAAATATCTGCTAACCGGCAATCGACCTTCGCAAACCTTGAGCTATCCTGAGTATGGCTCAGTGGTCAGTAAGATGCATCCTTCTGTGCGAGATCTTCCCACTTATGTGTCCATTGATGAATCGTTTGTAGGGCCCGGTTATTTGGGAAACGAATTTAGTGCCCTCACCGCCGGTAAGCCGACCTTTGGCATTCCCTACAGTGTGCGAGGTATCTCGCTTGAGGACGGGCTAACGGTGGAAAGATATAAATCTCAACGCAGACTGCTTGATGACTTGGATACGGCTTTTCGGGGCTATGAAAAACTGGATGCACCGGTAAGAGGGTTGGACCGGTTTGGAGAGCAGGCCCATGATATTATCAGTTCACCCTCTACCCGTAAGGCCTTTGATTTGGAACAGGAAAAATCTTCTGAGGCCAAGAGATTTGGCAAGCACGAGTTTGGCCAGAGCCTGCTCTTGGCTTCCCGGTTAATTGAATCAGGGGTGCACTTTGTCACCATCCGGCTGCGTCCGGCTGAGTTTGACTTCGATACACACGCAGATAATTTTTCCAGGTTGCGGAAACTGTTGCCTCCTTTTGACAAGGGCTTGGCGGGCTTGTTTGATCGGCTCAAGGAACGAGGCCTTTTTGAATCCACTGCCATCATGGTGGCCGGTGAATTCGGGCGCACCCCGCAGATCAATGGACAGGGTGGTCGTGACCACTGGGCTAGGGCGATGTTTGCCCTGATGGCCGGAGGCGATATTCGCGGTGGCCAGGTGATTGGCGAAACCGATGCCAAGGCAGCTGAGCCCAAGCATGAAAGCGTGAGCCCGGAGGATCT
>CAZAIZ010000178.1:0-4289 GCA_964485275.1 uncultured Pedosphaera sp. | reverse complement strand
TGATCGGTTTCATCGCGGTTAATAATAATGTAGGGAGTGCCCGATTGTGCTGCTTTAAGCGGGATGGAGTTGGCCGGGCTGACTGAGAGGGTGGAGCCCAGTGCAATCACCAGATCACAGGACTTGGCGGCGGCAAATGCGCGATTTAGATCTTCTTCTTTCAGATTTTGACCAAAGCTGATGGTGGCAGGTTTTAGATAGCCGCCACATTTACAGGTTGGGCATTTCCCTTCATTTTTAAATTTTTCGAAACTGGCCTGCGCCGGGTCTTCAAAACCACAACTTTGGCACTCAACCAGTGTGCCATTGCCATGGACTTCAACCAGTAAATCCCTGCTTGTTCCTGCAGCTAGATGCAGCCCATCCACATTTTGGGTGACGACCATCTCCACCTTGCCGGCTTTTTCAAGGTTCACAATGGACTCGTGAATAATATTAGGCTCGGCATCTCCGTGTTCCTCCCAGAGTTCGAGTTTATATTGCCAGTATTCGATCCGGGCCGATTCCTTGGCCATGAAGTCCTGGTAAAGAACGGGCTGACGGGTGGTCCAGATACCGCCAGCACCCCGAAATGCCGGGATGCCGCTGGGTGTGGAGATGCCTGCACCTGTAAAGATAAGGATACGGTTGGCTTTCCCAATCCATTCAGTGAGGCTTTCAGGCATGCACAAAAGGTTAACAGATTTTGAATGATTTTGCAGTGGTTTAAGTGTGATGGACGGGTAGCATGGAGAGTGAACCGGGGTACTTTGGTGAATTTACCGTCCAATAACAGACGGGTTCTACTAACGTTCCCGTGAGGCATTTTATTTTGAGTAAACTGAACATCATGAAGACATCGACACGGACTCTCTCTTTTTCGCTGATAATCCTGCTGGGCTGGATGGCCCGGGGCGCGGATATCGGCTTTATTGAAAAATTTGCGTTGGCTGAGGACCGCAAGGAGGCTCTCAAGCTGCTCATTCCCGGTACGCCTGACTACTATTATTACCACTGTCTGGATGCGCAGTTGCGCGGTGATAAGGGGGCGGTCAAAAAACATCTCGGATTATGGATCAAACGCCACGGGCGCACAGAGCAAGTAAAGGAGATTCAGGATCGGCAGGCACTTTTGGATTATGGGGCCAATCCGGAAGCAACATTGGCGCACCTGCGGCGTGAGTTGGGTCTTTCGTTCAGCCATAGTCGGGTTATTGAAGGCCAGAAGCCGAAGCACCCGGTGGCACTGGATCCAGAACAGATCAGTTTTAACGCCTATTTGGTTCGTGCCTACCGGTCCGGAGATTTGTCAGGAGTGGAGGAGCGTGGTCTGGAGAAACTGGACCACGATAAGCTGAATGCCACGCGACTGCGCCACCTGCTCTCACGGTTGCAACGGCCCGATATAGCGAATCTACCTCAGTTGATCGTTAAGGATTTGCGTAATAAGCACAGTCGTGGGTTTGGCTCACATAATATCCACCGGCTGGTGACCAAGGTGCAAATGAACGAGCTTTTACAGCTGGAGCCGAACCTCATCAATAACTCGAATTTCATCAACACCTACCTGAGTAAACTTGCACCTTCTGCCGATACCGACACGCGCTTTAACCTCATTGAGCGAGGTAAACACCTCAACCGCATTCATCAGTTCACCAAGCGGTTGGCTGCGGCGCATAATTCGCTCAAAGCCAATGCAATCTATAACCTGCTGCGTTTTCAACGTAGTCAGGGTGAATACGACCGTGAATTGTTCATGGAATACCTGAAACTGCCGCGACCGGTGTCCTATATCAACCCGAAGTACCGCGAGGCGCAGCTCAAGAGCCCGGGGATTTCTGATGTAAATCTTAATGCCGATTATAGTCGGGTCACGGGTCTGCCGCCCATTGGTCCTGATGAACGATTGGTGCGCGATTTTTTTCTGCACTTCTTCAAGCAGGATGCAGACTTCGACCAATACCTGCCCCTGGTGAGGGATACCTACCTGAAACAGGCCTTTGCCGAGGCCAAGTTGGTTAATGGCATCGGGGATGCCGAGCGCTGGTATTCCATGCTTTCCACCTCACAGGTCAAGGCGTTGCAGGAACGTATCGATCTGGATTTTGCACCGGTAAACAAGGTGTTTTACAAGTCGAGCGAGGCGGTTTCATTGAAGGTCAACGTCAAGAATGTGAAGAAGTTGATTGTTCGTGTTTTTGAAATCAATACGTTCAACTTTTACTCACGCAACCTGCACCCGGTCAATACCGCCATTAACCTGGATGGTTTGGCAGCCACGCGCGAGCAGGCTTATAATTATGATGAACGTCCCCTGCGGCGTATCGAGCGAAACTTCAATTTTCCGGCACTCAAGAAGCGTGGTGTTTATGTGGTGGAATTTATTGGTAATGGCCGCAGTAGTCGGGCGCTTATCAGCAAGGGAAACCTGCGTGTGCTGGAGGACACGGGCTCTGCAGGTCATGAGTTTCGGGTTTTGGATGAGGTCAACAAGGCCTGCCCACAGGCCACCCTGTGGCTTTCGGGTAACGAGTATAAGGCAGACAAGGACGGTCTCATCGTGGTGCCTTTTAGTAATCGCCCGGGCCGCCAGACAATCGTGCTGCGTAATGGCAACTTCAGTGCACTGGCCAGTTTTGTTCACCAGAAAGAGACCTATTCTCTGGACGCAGGAATCTACGTGGACCGTGAGGCGCTGGTCACCGGTGCGCAGGCGAATCTGGTTGTGCGGCCTGTTCTTCGGCTTAATGGGAATCCCATATCCCTAAAGGTACTGGAGGATCCGCGGTTGGTCATTCTTTCGACCGGTCGTGATGGCGTGCCCACGATGTTGGAATTGCCAATAGGCGAGATCAAGGATGGGGAGGCATTCATTCATGAATTTACCGTGCCTGACAAGCTGGCGAAGCTGCAGTTCACCCTGAAGGCGCGCGTTGAGAATTTGGCTGCGGGTAGTAAGCAGGATTTAACCGATCAGGGAACCTTCGCCCTCAACCAGATTGATAAAACCCTTAAACTGGAAAATGTGCACCTTGCGCGCATCAATGACGGTTATGTGCTTGATATCCTGGGTAAGAATGGCGAGGCCAAGCCCGATCGTGCCCTGAGTGTGCAGCTTAAGCATCGCGATTTTAAGAGTTCACATGGCGTAAGCCTCAAGAGCGATCCATCCGGGCGCGTAGAGCTTGGAGTCTTGACTGATATCCAGTGGATCAAGGCAACCGGGAGTGACGGCTCAACCTATCATTGGGAAATTTCACGGGACCGCTACGGTCAGATTGCCCAGCCTTCAGTCATTCATGCGGCTACTGGTGACACCATTCAGGTGGCCTTGGCGGGTCCACTCAATAACGCCGCCAAGGGCAGCAGTTACAGTCTCTTTGAGGTGCGGCAGGGAACGGTGGTAGACAGTCACATCAAGGCCGGCACTTTCCGTAATGGATTTCTGGAGATTAGTGATTTGGCCGTGGGCGACTACCAACTTTACCTCAAGGAAACGGGAGAAACCATTGCCTTGCGCGTAACCGAAGGCAACAAGCGGGATCATCACGTGATGAGTTCCAGTCGCATTTTGGAACAACGCGTTTTGCGTCCCTTGCAGATTAGTGACGTGATGGTGGGGCAGCAAAACGCTGTGGTGCAGCTGGAGAATATCACTCCTTTCACCCGCGTTCATGTGTTTGCCACGCGTTTTGTCCAGCGTTATCCGGCTTACGCCTCACTGGATATTGGAGGAGTACCTTCACCCGAAGCAAAAAGACTGGCGCGCCCGCGCTCGCTGTACGTGCAGGAACGCGATATCGGCGAGGAATACCGCTACATTCTGGACCGAAAATACGCCACCAAGTTTCCCGGTAACATGCTTGCCCGACCGGGGCTGCTACTCAATCCGTGGGCCATTCGTGAAACCAGTACCGGCCGGCAGGACGCAGCCAAGGGGGGTGAATTCCAGAATCTTACCGAGGAACTTGAGAAAGCCAAAGACGGGAGCTGGTATCGAAAGCCAACAGAACCTTCCGGAAGCGGTGGGCTTAACGATTTTTCCAGCCTCGATTTCCTGAAAAACAACTCCGAATTGTTGGCCAATTTAAAGCCCGACAAGGACGGCGTGGTATCGATTGATCTCACCAAGTTTAACGGTCAGCAGGAGATGTTGCTGGTGGCGGTGGACCCCTTGAATACCGTGACCCTGCCTGTGCCCCTAAAATCAACCGTGTTGGCCAAGCGCGAGGTGCGCATGGTGCAGAGTCTGGATGTGGCCAAGGCACATTCGGAACAGAAACTCTTCACGGTCCTAAAGAAGGGCGATC
>CAZAIZ010000177.1:0-4305 GCA_964485275.1 uncultured Pedosphaera sp. | reverse complement strand
GCCCTCACCATGGACCCCAAGGCCGAAACCTTCGAAGGCAATACCGCAGCGAACAAGCTGCTCACCCGCGAATACCGCAAGCCCTTTGTGGTGCCGGAAATTAATATCTAAGCTAAGCTGCCTAAAACAAAAGCGCCGACTTGTTAAAAGTCGGCGCTTTTTTATTTAAATTCTTCGGCTAAATACGTCCCTCATCAGCATCAATAAAATCCACAAAACACTGGATGTCATCCCTATCTCCCATGCCTGCTTCCTCCTTGCGCATGGCTAAACGCTCCCGCAAATCAGAATTGGTTTCATCCGAGCCATAATTAAGAACCGCATCATTGAAAAGTTCCTTGGTCGATTCATCAGCCTCCACATTTTCCTGCACCCAGTCACATATTTGCCCATCGGTTGGGGAATTGCCCACTAATTCAACAAATTCTTCCGGTCTCATTCCTACGGTTTCAAGCCATTTGGCATCAAAACCCCTGTGAAGATAATTAGGCTGATAATCTTCATGAAGCTGACCTGTGGCAGAAAGCCTGATTTTGTCAATGAACCTAGGCAAATACGCCCAGCCTGCCATTTTTTCCCGCGGGCTGCGGGGGTAAATGATCGTGCTCACAAAGCAATCATTGGCTGGCATCTCACCGTTGTCAACTTTCTCCATTTATGACAGACGTAAACTGTTCACATAACGAAAAAGGTTATTGACAGTTTATATGCCAAGCTGAGAATAACCTCATCCCGACTGGTACAGTCACATAACCTACCCAACTATAATTATGTCAGAAAAAGATTCTTATAACAATGAAGGCCGGACAGAAGGCACCAATGAGAAACTCCAGCAAATTCAGGAGCTGGAAAGCAAGTTGAGATTAATTCGTTGGGGGCTTTTCGCCGGAGTGCTTCTTGTCATGGTGCTTGGCATCAGTGCCATATGGAAATCGACCAAAAGAGCGGCAGAACCAGCTGTGGAGGTTTACATGGAAGCCAAAGCAACCTACGAAACCATAAAGCCAAAAATCGATGACGCCCAGAAGGAGTATTCGCGGATTTCGAACAAACTTGAAGAAGCCAAAAAATCCATGGAGGATGAAAAATCAATCATATCAAAGATTCAGGATGACACCAAGGAAGCCATCGAGTCGGTTCAGAGCGCTCAAGCTGTCTTTGATGAATTGCAGCCGGATTTGGATAAAGCTTATGCCACGCTAAATGGATTGGTTGGAAATGACGAGGAATTCGCAGCGAAGTTGAGGGCGTCTTTTGAATCTGAATACGAAAGTAATGTTAAGCCCGCCGCAGAAGACTTATCTAAAAAGATCCTGGTCGATATTCAACACGAAGCCGGCAGTAAATTTTCCGATGTTACCGTTCACGCTGATGAAATCATGGCCGGAGCCACTCGCGAACTGTACTCGTTGACCAATTCAATCCCGGAAAAAGTCAGATTTGCCATCAACGAAACACTGGTCAAAATGATCAATTCTCGTGATGAAAAATTGCGAGAGTTGTTCCCCAAACTCACCAAGGAAAAACAAGCTGCCTTGGTTAGCCGACTTTCAGGACTATCCGAGGAGCAAGGGGAAAAGATTTTTCTCAACCTATTTGCTGAACACGTAAGCGAACTGGGCAAGGTCAGTGATTACCTTCTTGAAATCCAACGAACAACACCCAGTGAGGCATCAAGCGGAGGCAAACTCGGAGACATTCAAACAAGTCTTGCCCTGCTCTCTGCTGTGCTGGAAATAGCCAAGGAGGATTTCAATACTGAGACCGACATATCTACGCCGCTGACGAACCCCGTTAACAAGAAAGATAAAACTGAGAAAAAGAATCCTCCAAAGCAGAAACCTGAAAAAGCTACTACTCTCAATAAGAAAGAGCCGATTACAAAGGCAGATGCGGAAGCAACCCCAACCGAAAAAAATTAATTAGCTCAAAAGGATTTCAATCATGAACAACGAAAACTTCAATTCCTCTCAGGCCGAGCAATTTGTTGACCAAACGGTCCTCCGCCTCCGAAAGTCAATACGCAATACGATCATTTTTGCGATCTTGATTCTCACGGCTGAAGCTATTTATTTCACCGTATTAAACAGTAAGATAAGCGAAGGCTTAACCGCAGTGCCAGAGATGGTGGATGCGTACAGGGATGATTTTGATAACATCAATCAGATGGCCAAAAACATACCTGACATTAGCACTTACTCCAATCAGATTGCGCAAGCTGAAAAATACGTGGATATGCTCATTGAGCATGACGCAAACAAATACACCAACGAAGTCACTCAGGTGTTGGACATTCTAGATAAGGTAAAGCGATTTGATGTAAACAAATACACCAACCAGATAGAACAAACCCAAATGGTTCTGAATCTAATTAATGAGGCAAATGATAGTTCGAAAATAGCCTCCAGAATTGGACAGGCTGTAGTGCATGAGTTGGATACCCAGGGCAATGTAATTGCCCATTATGCCACTGAACTTCTCAGTGAAAATTTGGATACACTTCCAGAATGGGTAAAAGCTCAAATACCAAAGTATAGCAACCGATTGCAGGATAAAACTGAACTATGGATAAATCAATTCTGTGTGGCAACAAGCGATGAACTAGCATCAAATTTCGACGCATTCATCGACGATCACGCTGAAAAGATTAAGGCATTCTCAGAAGCTGCAGATGATGAAGTCGCTTTACAGCAGCTTGACGAGGAGCTCACAGTAATGTTGGCCACCTTCATGAGCACCACCCCGATAACAGGCCATGACAGCTTGGAGGATCAGTCTCAACAATTTCTCAAGCGTCTGCGTGCAGCCAGTGCCATGCTGGAACCGCTAGTAAAAAACAAGAAGGAAGATTTAACTCCAGACCAGCAACTCTTAAGGCGTACCTTGGGCATTTTCATGGACAAACTTGAGACTGCTGATTTTCAACAAAATAATTAGCCTTCCCCCCGAGAATACAATAGATCAGCCCCGGGAACGGGGCTTTTTTGCCTCTTGGTTCCCACCTCATGCTGCTGTTAACTTCACGTCGTGAATGACACCATTCCGAAAAAACTCGGGATCATAGCCGGAAACCGCTCTCTGCCTCTAGTGCTGGCACGTGAGGCTCGAAGCTCAGGTGTCAAACACTTGGTCGCTGCAGCATTTGAAAAAGAAACTGATCCTCATTTGGAAGCTTTAGTAGATGAGATAAAATGGCTTCGAGTGGGACAGCTTTCCAAACTGATTGATGTCTTTAAAGATAATGACGTAACAGAGTGTGTTATGGTGGGCCAAATTGCACCCAAAAACCTTTTCGACCTGAGACCTGATTTACGAGCAGTAAAACTACTCTCTTCATTAAGGCAAAAGAATGCTCATTCAATATTTACTGCCATCGCCGAAGAACTTTCCTCAGAAGGCATTACTTTAATAGAAGCGACCCGATGGCTAAAACCAGCCATGCCTTCCCATGGTTTTCGACTGGGCCCAGAAATAAGCGACCAACAACAACGGGATGTTGAATACGGCAGAAATATTGCCAAAGAAATCAGCCGAATGGAAATAGGTCAGTCGGTAGTGGTCAAAGACGGCACCACTCTCGCAGTTGAAGGTTTTGAGGGCACTGACGCATGCCTTGTCCGCGGAGGGAATCTTTCGGGCAAGGAAGGCGGGGCCGTCGCTGTCAAGGTCCCTAAGGAAGAGCATGACCTGCGTTTCGATATTCCTTGCCTAGGAGACCGGACTCTGGAAGTCTGCGCGTCCGCTGGAATATCGGTGATTGCGTTTGAAGCGGACCGTACCCTGCTACTCAACAGCGAAGAAGTTGAAATCCTGTCAAAAAAACACTGCATTTCCCTCATAGCCGTATAAATCACACCATGCTTAATTCGTTTGAACTTCTCGGGTTTATTTCTGCCAGCCTAAGCAACCAAATACTCTCCGACTCGGCCGAAGATAATCGCGAAGTCTATGATGCAACCCTTAATGGAGTAGCCAAGCTCCGGAGAATGAGGCCTCAGTATCTTAGAAGCCAGCAGAAACCCGCCCGTCATAAATTAATGATTGAGTCTCTGAGGCGGCCGGCTTTTGAAGAAGTTGCTTCACAACTTCTGCGCGGGTGGTTGATCAAGCACCAGAAAAGTATGCTCACTCTTTTCCTTGATACATTAAATATTCTGCATGAGGATGGAGTTGTGGAGGATTTACCCAATGAAATTTCAGATGCAAGGTTGGATAATGCAATAACCACACTGCTAGAACAAAATGAACAGGAAATAGTGGTTCTTTATCTTCATGCTTTCCAAAGTATGAACGATTCTGGATGGG
>CAZAIZ010000176.1:0-4313 GCA_964485275.1 uncultured Pedosphaera sp. | reverse complement strand
ATTGCCTAAGACCGGCAACTGGGATATCGGCGCGATTCAATACAACGCGACCAAGACGACCAAAGCATTACAACCGAAACGGCTACGTCCTTATCCTTGAGCCCCCTTCTCTCTTCACCCACCCGATCATCTCAGGTAAATCATCGATCACGATGAGTTCCAATTCTCCCAATGTTCTCCCTATGTCTCAGTGCTGTTGGGGTGTGGAATTCTTCGTTTCCGTAAATCTCAGTGTATCTCAGGGGAATTATGGAGAACAGTAGGATTGGAGTGAGAACTCTCTGAACTTCTCTGAATCAGGATGGTGGGGTAGGATTCTCTCTAGCGATGAGAATGTTGTTTTCAATATTTTTTCTCTTGGTGCTCCTTTGTGACACCAGAGGTAAAAAGCCGACAGGCTCTAGCAATGGTCGTTTATCTGAAGATCTTGTTTTCATTAATTCCATTATAAAGAACCACTGTGTTCAGTGTCATGGAGAAAAAAAACAAAAGGCCGATATCAGGTTTGATCAGATTAACTGGGATAACTTATCAGCTGATGCAGCTAATCTTCAGGAGGCTTTGGATCAGGTTATTCTTAGGGATATGCCTCCGCCAAAAGAGTCCAAGTTGAGCAAGGAAGATCGACTGAAGTTTCACTCACTCCTATCTGATAATCTCCGACGTTCCCTCGCCAGTAATCGGCAACCAACTGGATTCGTCCCAGCTAGACTTACCAAGGCCCAATTCATTAATTCTCTCGAGGCGTTGCTTTCAGTTCCTATTAGGGAAGATTTGGCCTCATCGCTGCCTGGTGACAAGAGTGGGGATGAAAGTACCGATAAGAATTTGTTCAATAACAACCGCAGCACTCTTACCTTCACTCTGCTTCACTATGAATTGTATAAAAGTTGCATTGAGGATGCCTTGGATCGCGCCATTCCGGATGAGGCACCCACGATGTCTCCATTCTGGTCACATCGCTTTGACTTCTCTGTGGAGACGGACACTCCCACCAAGGGAAGAGACAGAGGCAAGGAAGTCCCCAGGCTGATTATTAAAGGGCAACGTATTGAAGATATCCAGCCACCTGTTGGGTGCGTTTGGAACCGTTCTGAGCCATTTGATCGATTGCCAACGAGGCCCCGTTTCGGAGTTGAAGACTTTGTTGATACAAAGTTTCTTTACTTTGGTAAAACCCGAGTCAGCCCCCCGTTGCCCTTAGCCAATGATGGTTATCTTTTGCACCCTATGTACTCGCCGCTCGAGTTCGATAGGATCGATGTGCATTTTCTCGGGCCCAACTCAACATTTGTTTTTCACGAAATCAAGAAGAGTGAGGGTTTGTATCGTTTGCGAGTTCATGCGGGTAAAGGGGATAACAGTAAGGAACACCCCAAGCTGTCTGTTTATGCGGGACCTGTCTCGTACTTTCTTTCTCCGAAGATGCGCAAGGCAGGCCAATCAGTCCTAGTCGATGCGCCAAAAGGCGAGCACAAGGTTTATGAATTCTTTGCTCAGTTGAATGAGGACTTGGAACGTACGGTAAGAGATAAAGTGATTACCTGGCCTCTAGGATTCATGCTTCGCAATGAAGTTTATATCCCAGATGGCCAAAAGGTGGTTTCGCCCGCCTTGCATATACAGAGAATTGAGCTTGATGGGCCCTATTACGAAAGCTGGCCGATTACAAGAGAACGCAAAATATTTCCCAAGAAAATTCCTGCTGAATCAGAGGCTAGTTATGCTGAGCGAATTATTAGTCAATTTTTGACTCGAGCTTTTCGGGGAGACGTACAGCCTGAATTGCAGAAAAAATATTTTGCCCATTGGAAATCAGTAAAACAAGATGGATTGTCATTCAGGCAAAGCATCAATCATACGCTTAAATCGATTCTTCTGTCGCCAAACTTTCTTTACCTTGATGCAGATTCCACAAGAAATCGTCATCAGGAAGTTGCAACAAGACTGGCTTATTTTCTTTGGAACTCCCCGCCGTCTGCTCAATTGCTATCCCGATCCAAGAGGTCTAACTGGAAACCTGCCAATGAACTTGGCTACATGCTAAATCATCCTCGGTTTGGGCGTTTCATGGAAGCTTTTGCCTGGCAATGGCTGCAGTTAAAAGAGAAGCCAGATGAAATGCTTCGTGGAAGGGTGATCAATCGACACATCTTAGCGGAGCCGGCGAAGTTTCTAGAGTATGTTTTTCAAAACAACCTTTCGTTGGAAAATCTGATAGACTCGGATTTCCTCGTCATCAACGATGCGCTGGCTAAATGGTATGAGATTCCCAAGGAACAGGGGATTGGGTTTGCGAGGGTCGATTTGCCGGATGATTCACCTCGTGGCGGTGTATTAACAATGGCTGCACCACTGACCACGCAAGCCAAAGAAAATGGTGTATCCGATCCCATTCTCCGTGGAGTTTGGATGTGTGAAAGAATTCTGGGACGTCATTTGCCTCCTCCGCCGATGAATGTGGAATTTCCCAATCCAGATGATTTCAAGGACTTTGAAAAGCTCACCATCAGAGACCAACTTAAATTTCATCAAGAAAATGAAGCCTGTTATGGATGCCATCGACGGATAGATCCCCTAGGTCTGCCCTTTGAGAATTTTGATGGTTACGGGCGCTGGCGTGAAACAAACTACGTCTATAAAATGATCAATAAAAAGACTGCCCGATCAATTCCTCTGGCTAAGGTAGATGCTCGCTCGGAAATCAAGGGTGATAAGGTTGGCGGCATAAAAGAATTCAAGGTGTTATTGAAAACAAAATACAAGGCGGAGATCCTAAAGTCTTTCACCAATTTCATGTATGCCTATGCCATAGGAAGATCTGTGCGACTTGAAGAGAGAGAGATGATCGATAATATGACTGCAAAATTTAAGGCATCCGGTTATAAGCCTGAGATGCTGCTGAGACTCATCGTTGAAAGTCAGGCCTTTTCAAATCCAAGGGGGAAATAATGATAAAACAACGCATCGATCGAAGAACGGCATTGAGAGGATTGGGGGCACTATGCTTCCTGCCCCAACTTGAAATCATGGCAGTTCCTAAACCAGAGGATCGGCCGAAGCGTTTTTGTTCGGTTTTTTTCCCTTTTGGTGTCACCTCTTCTAATCGAGGTCAGAAACATCCAGCCCTTTGGTATCCTGAAAAGGTGGGGCGAACATACAAGCCTACACCAAGCTTGGAGCCGTTAAAACGGCGTGAAGACTTTTCAATTTTATCAGGGCTGTCGCACCCGCAGTGCCGTCACATGGCACACATTACCAACCACTATATGACCGGTAGTTCCCTCAAACGAGGGATCGTAAACCATGAATCGATTGATCA
This sequence comes from uncultured Pedosphaera sp., assembly GCA_964485275.1. Classification (GTDB taxonomy): domain Bacteria; phylum Verrucomicrobiota; class Verrucomicrobiia; order Limisphaerales; family UBA1100; genus UBA1100. The sequence goes on along the minus strand of CAZAIZ010000176.1, from coordinate 991 downwards.
GGTCATCGCCAGGAACACCGGGCTTCATACGCGCGTTCAGTCACTCCAGTTAAGTACGACTGAAAACAGTATGTCTATCAGTCCCAAGGGAAAATCACTGCCGGCCCTTCGGAACCCTCGAAGTGCCTTTGATTATCTCTTTTCCAATAAAGTGCCTCCGACAGAAGCTCGTAAGCGACGGATTTTGAATAAAAAAATAACCGATACCGTGCTTGAGGATTACAAACGACTGGAGAAGCGGTTGGGCAAACAGGATCGCGATAAGATGGAGGAATACCTCGCAGCGATCAACCAAGCGGAAGAGAAAATCAAACGTTCGGAAAAATGGGCCAACACACCTTTCCCGAAGGTGAACCGGACTTCTGCCGATTTTGACACGGATACAGCCTCCGCTGCGGAATTTTTTGACCTGATGTATGAGGTAATCTTCCTGGCTTTTGAGACAGACCAGACCCGGGTCGCGTCCCTCATGTATGGAGCAGAAAATGCCTCAAGCAGCATGGTAAATAAATTTGCTGCCCCAGTGATCGGGGGAGGCAATCTCCATCGATGCGGTCACCGATACCAATTTGATAAGACCGCCAAATGGGATTACTTCCTTTCTGAACGCCTCCATGCCTTCATGGAACGACTGAGCAACAGTAAATCAGAAAATGGATCCCTCTTGGATGACACCATTATTCTCCATGGCAGCTCAACCAGCACACTGCATAACTACAGGAATTATCCCTTGATTCTGGCAGGAGGAAAAAACATGGGATATCACCACGGCACCCACCGCACCTACTCCGAGGATATTCCTTTCTCAAATCTGTTCGTCACCATTGCCAACAGTATGGGAGTTCCGATAAAAAGCTATCACGATAGTACAGACCACATTGGTGATGTTTTGAACACCGACTAATTCTCTGAGTCATCTCTGAACCCAATCAGAAAAATCCCCTAATCCCACAGATTCCAATTGGGATAGTGTGGAAAAGAGTGGGATGTG
>CAZAIZ010000175.1:0-4315 GCA_964485275.1 uncultured Pedosphaera sp. | reverse complement strand
CGAACCAGATCGATCCCGGTAACAACTTCTGTCACCGTATGCTCCACTTGGATACGTGGATTCATTTCAATAAAATACCATGCCTTGGTATCCACATCATAGAGAAACTCAATGGTGCCTGCATTGTCATAACCAATGTGCCGGGCCAATGCCACTGCAGCAGCACACAACTCACTCCTTACACTTTCATCCAAAGCCACACTGGGCGCAATCTCCACCACTTTCTGGTGACGCCGCTGCACTGAACAATCACGCTCATACAGGTGTAACACATTGCCGTGTTGATCACCCATAATTTGCACCTCAATATGCTTGGCCCGTGGCACATACTTTTCAAGGAACACTGCCGGATTACCAAAGGCCCGATCCGCCTCACCGCGCGCTTCATCAAGCAACCTTTCCAAGTCCTTGGCTTTCTTGACCACACGCATACCGCGACCTCCACCACCAAAAGCCGCCTTGATAATCAAGGGGAACCCGATTTCCTTGGCCGCTTTCACTGCCTTAGCCCGTGTCTTCATCGGTTCATCTGTGCCTGGAAGAATTGGCACTCCTGCCGATTTGGCTAGAGCCCGCGCCTCAGTCTTGTCTCCCATTTGCCGTAACAGTTCCGGCCGAGGCCCCACAAAAGTAATACCCGCCTTCCCACAAGCCTCAGCAAAATCGGCATTCTCCGCCAAAAACCCATAACCTGGATGAATAAGATTCACCCCACGTTCGGTTGCCATCTCCACGATACCTTCAATATCCAGATAGGCACCCACCGGCCCTTTCCCTGCACCAACCATGTACGCTTCATCTGCCTTAAATCTGTGAACAGCAAGCCGATCTTCCTGTGCGTAAATGGCAACAGTTCGCATGTCCATTTCCGTAGCTGCACGAAAAATACGAATAGCTATCTCGCTACGGTTGGCTGCCATCAACTTCAGCGGACCTTCCGCGGTTGACACATTCTTTTTGGATTTTCTCGCCATGGAAGTGGGCCTTTTAGCAGAAAATCCAATAAAGGCCAAGATTTGGTATCATGGCCTTCTTCACTCTTGCCTCACCCTCAGCTTCAGCCAAAATCTCTGCATGAGCCCAAAGCAAATCATTCTCATATTCTGGCTATTCTTACCATTGATCTCTCAAGCTGCTGTCGAAGCATTTGAAATTGGACCCGGTAACACGGATCAACTTCCCAAAGGGAAGGAGGCTGATGGCATAATTGGTGACTTTGTAATGCGCAATAGCCATATCACGGCCGTAATCTCAGGCAATCAACCTTTACGTCGTGCTAATATGAGTACTTTTTACGGAGATGGAGGCATCACCCCAGGTTGTTTATACGACCTCACTCTTAATGACCGTCAAAATGATCAGCTAACTGTGTTTGCCCCGAGCAACCAACGCGGAGATGTTTCACATGTGAGGATTGTCCGGTCTGATGAAGAAACTGCTGAGATCGAAGTGGTTGTGGATGCCGCCCGCAATAACGGCCTGTATAAGAAAATTACTTATAGTATTGATGGGAACTCGAAGGGTATCGTCATTACCACAACGTTTAAAAATTTTTCCAAGGTCACCAAGAGTGGCTCAGTGGATGATTACTGGAAGCCTTCCGGCAAACGCGGAACATATAGGGGCATTCGATGGATTGATGCAGTCGATCCTGCAGACAAAGGATCTTACGCAGTTGGATGGCTCCCTGAAAACGGCGAACGCCTAAAAGGCTTAGGCTCCCATCCCGGTTCATTATCCCTTAAACCCGGTCAACATAAGACTTTCACCCGTTATATTACCGTAGGCAACTCTCCGGCTGAAGCATTGGGCGAAGTTTTCAGTTACACCGATAAAACCTCCTCTAAAATCTCCATTGAGATTGAAAATTCCAGTACTGCTTTGATTAACCTCACAAGCAAAGGAATCTCCTTTCCCGCATACCCCGCAAAAAACGGGGAATCCACCTTTAGCTTACCCGAAGGTGATTATGACATTGAGATAAATGATCGCGGCAGAAAAAGCGTGAAACAAAAGATAATCGTAAATCAGAAGGGAACTTACGAACTACGGTTTACACTTTCCGATTTATCGGGAGTTGCATTTGATATTCGCGACAAAAACAATCTTAGTACGCCCTGCAAAATTCAGTTTTCTGGCACAGGTAAAACAGCAACGCCAAATCTTGGGCCGCAGAACCGAGCGCACGGTTGCGTGGATCAATGGCATTCGGAGACGGGTAAATTTAACGTGGCGCTGAATCCAGGCACGTACCGACTGGTAATCACTCGCGGCGTTGAATTCAATCATTTGGTTCGTGAAGTAACTGTCAAAGCCGGCCAGTTTACCAATGTCTCGGGCACTCTTAAGCGTCTGGTTAATACCACTGGATGGATCAGTGCTGATTTCCACAACCATTCCACCCCCAGCGGCGACAACCAATGTGGCACCGATGACCGCATCATCAATCTAGTTGCCGAGCATATTGAATTTGCTCCCACGACGGAACACAACCGTTTGTATAACTGGGCTCCACATATCAAAAAACTGGGACTGGGAAACCAACTAAGCACGATCGTCGGATTGGAACTTACTGGAGGAGGTGCCGGTTCTCATCACAATGCATTCCCCTTGCCCTCCCCCAATCCCTATGCGCAGGACGGCGGTGCACCAGTATTCAAAAAAGATCCACGCCTTAATGTCATCAACCTCCAAAACATGGGTGGCTGGAGTCCCGACCGCTGGATACATGTAAACCATCCAAACATCGCGGAAAAGTTTTGGGACCGAAACCTTGATGGCAAGGCTGATGGAGGTTTTGCCGGATACGAGAACTATATTGACGCACTAGAGTCACAGAATTTTCGCGGCAATGACATCCTGTCCAAATCTCCATGGACAATTACCCGACGTGGCACAAGTGAAAGTGTTCGGGAAGTTCGGGAGTTTGTATGGCTGCAAATGCTGAACCAAGGTATGCGCACTCGGGCCATTGCCGTTGCAGACGCACACTCAGTCTATGGAAATGGAGTAGGCGGGTGGCGAACCTATATTCCCAGCAGCACCGACGAGCCAGGGAAAATTGATCCCATGGAAATTATCCGCAATGCCAAGGCTGCCCAACTCATGCTAACGACCGGCCCTTTCCTGGAGGTTAATGTCGGAAAAGCCATTAGTGGATCCGATATAAAATCCGCTTCTGGAAAAGTAAACCTGAAGGTCAAGGTTCAATGCACCGACTGGATTGATATCGACCGAGTACAGGTGCTTGTCAACGGGAAGCAAAAGCCTGAATACAATTTCACGGCCAAAAGCCACCCGAAATTCTTCGGCACAGGCGTAGTAAAGTTCGATCATACCATAGAAATCAAACTTGAAGAGGACGCACACCTGATTGTGGTAGCTATGGGTGAAAACTCCACGTTGAAAACCGGTTATGGCACAAGCGCCAACGCAAGTTTAAAGCCCTGTGCCTACATCAACCCAATCTGGGTGGATGTAGATGGTGGAGGATTTAAAGCTAATGGAGATACGCTGGGATGGGATTTACCGGTAGGCCATCAGGATCCAAATAAAATCAGGGCACTACTAAAGGCAAAGGGATTGAATTAACTCTATTTGTGGTGAAGTTTATAATGCTGCCTCAGCAAGTCCTTGCCGTAGTCGTTTCCATTGGGAGTGCGAACTACAGTATGGGTATGCTGACGAGTAGGGATTGAGGATCGGTTCAGAGCGATGGGACGCTGGTGGTCAAACTCAATAAGGATTACCGGACTCTGGATACGGTAATAAAACACACTGTCCTTTTGGGTGCCGCCCATCCATCCGAAATAGGTGTTATCAATATGCTTTTTTACCTCAGCCAGCTTCACCTTGGCGTGACTCTTGGCCATGTTGCCCACATACACATTAATGAGATCTAGTAACTGCTCCTTTTGTTTTGCATTCAACTCATTGCACTTTATGCCAATGTAATCGAGCACCTGATTATCCTTGAATGACTCAGCCACAGTATTGGTTGGCTGCTTTTCGCCAGCGACAATGGCTTTTGCCAGCTGCACCTTGTTTAGCGTGTTGATAAAGGCCAGCCCCTTGTCCTGCTCAGCCTGACAGACAACAGTACCCTTGAATTTGCCGCTCTCTGCCTTGACCGGTTCTGAACCCATGAAGACCGGGCTCATCACGACTTGGTCACCGAGAACAAAATAATTAATGACTACATGGTGACCGTCGAGTTGCCAGCCCCATGGCTTGGTCGCACTGGGTTCCCCCATAATGGTGATCCAGTAGAGCCATTCACCATATTCATCAAAGCGGTTGGTCAACTCGGCCAGCG
>CAZAIZ010000174.1:0-4327 GCA_964485275.1 uncultured Pedosphaera sp. | reverse complement strand
TGAGCGAGCGGGCATTGACCAGATCCGTGGTGCACAAATCCACCCCGCCCAGCTCGCGGATGACCCGCCGGAAAGGAAGGTTCGTGTAGCCTGCCAGCGGGGAGAGGAAAAGGTTCGACTCCAGCTTCAATGTGCCCAGTTCAAACACCTCAGCGATGATGCCGCGGTAGGGGCACTTCAATAAAGCGCCAAAAATTTATTCTGCTGACAGATTTTTTAGGCGAGAGGGGTATTATCTCAGTAGTAACAGAATACAACGGAGCGCGTGATGCAGCAAAAACCACACAGAAAATCGGCATTTACACTGGTTGAACTACTCGTCACCATTGGCATATTGGGAACCTTGGCCAGCTTAACGGTTACCGCGGTTAGCCGGGCCATTCTCAAAAGTCACGCAACGGTTAGCCAAAATAATCTACGCCAGCTATCAGCAGGTTATATCAGCGTTGACATGGAGCAGGGAGAGTTTCCTGCGTTTAAACAAACGCGTCGCGGAAAGTGGGTGGAAATGATCCATAATCGCGAGGACTTTCCTGAAGAATCCTTCAGCAGTCCCGCATCCTATGTGCGCCATCGTGTGGGCCAGGGCAGTGCCCGGGAAGATTGGCGGATGGCAGGGCCTGAAAGCACCTACCAACACATTACACGTATATGACCCTGTGTTTCCTGGCAGTCTGCCAGGCAAATTGCTGCGTCACATGGCGGCAAGCTCGTTACCATCGATAGCGATGAGGAATGGGACAAGTTTGTGGAAGCGGCCAAGCGCTTCCCTCCGCATCTCGCTTGGGTTGGGGCACGGAAAAAAAGTCAGAACGCCAAGGTGAGCTCCGGTAGCCAGTGGGCTTGGGAAAACGACGGGAGTGACGACGTGAACCCGGATTATTTTGACAAAGGACAAATGAAAAATGGCCAAACATTCGGTGCGTTCCGGCTTCCCCAGGACATTGATAAGAATGCATCGGGCAACTATTCCAAAGGGGGGCTCCATAGCATGCCGGGCTATTCCTGGCACGTCAGGGGGTTAATTGTGGAGCACACCCCGGGTTTTAGCAGTTCCTATACATTAAATGGGTGGGCAATGGGTGATCACCCGCAGATGAAGGGGAAAAACAGCGAAAAATTTTACCGGACAATGGATGAAGCCGGCGGCGAGGTGCCCCTGTTCAGTGAGGGGACCGGGCCTCTGGTCATGCCACAGGTCTCTGATACGGCCCCGAAGGACCTTTATTACGGGGGACAATCGGGCCAGGGCCTCTCGCGCCTGTGCATTGATCGATACAACAAGGGAGCCAATCATGTGGCGTTGATGGATGGCAGTGTCAGCAGCGTGGGCTTCAGCGATTTATGGAAACTGAAATGGCATCGTGAATGGCAGACACCGGGTTCGCTGCCAGAGATGCCCAGGGAATAAAACCAATGCAGGTATACGTCTCAAAGGATCAAAGACAGTGGGGCCCCTACGAGGCAACCCATGTTTTGAGCCTGATTGAGAGCGGGTCATTTGCCCTGGAAGACTGGGCGTGGGCGGAGGGACAGACCGAATGGGTTCCTCTGGCGCGTATCCAGCAGACACTCCTGGAAGAGGAGGCAGCCAAGGCAGCGGCGGTTCATCAACGGGTTGAACAGGCCAAGGGTAAATGGCGCGGCAAACTGACCACCCCCTTGCCTGTATCAAACAAACCGCACCGTCTGGCCCGGAAAAAGGACGAGCCTGATCCTGTGCAGGCGAAAAAGACGGACTGGAATCGATTTGTTCTCCCGGCGGTATCGGTTGTGGCCTTGGCGGTTCTCTTGGGGTGGTATTTTTGGGGAGGATCGGCTGTCGACTACAATATTCTTTTTCTCGAAGAGGGCATTGTCTATCAGGCCGATGCGGAAGAACCCTTTAAGGGGACTGCGGAGATGCGGGATGAAAGCGGCCAGGTGCTTTATAAAGCCAAATACCAAAAAGGACGGCCACACGGTAAATTTGCCTCATTTTATCCCGATGGCGCCAAGGAGAGTGAGGGAAGGATGAAAGAGGGCCAGCTGCACGGGAAGGTGGTCTACTATTATCCTGATGGAAAAAAGAAATCCCGATATACATATGAGAAAGGCAAGGCCACCAGTCGGGAGAACTGGGATGAAATGGGCAAGGAGATGACCCGGGACCCGTAGGAGAAGTTAAAAACCAGCAGCCTCTAAGCAGCGCATTTAAATTTACGGCGTCTCGGCGGCTTTAAGGGAAAAAATGTAAGAAGAAAGTTTCAGTCAGCAAATAGAAGGACAGGAAAGTCTAATAATGAAAAACCATATTCAAACACAGAGAGGGTTTACCTTAATAGAACTATTGGTCGTTATTGGCATTATTGGTATTTTGGCGAGCCTACTATTGCCGGCGCTGGCCAAGGCCAAGTACAGGGCGAACCGGGTTAAATGCGTTAGCAACGTCGGACAGATCGGCAAGGCTCTGGGGCTTTTTGCAGATGACCATGAAGGCCGGTATCCCTGGCAACTTCTGCCTGCAGACCAAAGAATTCATTTTGGCGAACATAGCCCGTTTTCTGCCAAGGCAATCGTATCCATAGTAGCCATGAAGGATCTATTGGACACGCCAAAAATACTAAGGTCTCCCTGTGACCCGGAAGCTTTGCCTCACAACGAAAAAGCACAGAAGGAATGGCCTCACATTGATACCTTGAAGGGAAAATTCATCAATTGTAAGGCGATGAGCTACTTGTTCGGCGAAGGGGCAACGGATGGACGGTCAGGCACGATCTTGGTGTTAACCAAAAATGTGCCCAAACTTGATATCAAGGGGGCACGTTTTGTTGGGGCCGATGAAAAGTTTCCGCACCCCAACGCTGTGGCGGGCCTTAACAAAGGGCATGGCCAGAGGGCAACGGCAGGAGGGGGCGCGGCCCAAATGAACGATTCGGACCTTCAAGAAAAAGCAAAGTATCACGCTGAATCCTCAGGGGGAATTTTTAAGGGCCCGGCCTCCACAAAACTCATCGGTTGTAGCGGCGAATCCCTTACCTTGGGTGGCCCAAAATCCGTAAAAAGTTGGTGGATTGATTGTGGTCTCACTTATGATCCTCCCGCCAGCAATGGGTATTTCCTCGAGAAAGATGGCGTCTTTAGCCTAGTGAAATTTAAAAAATATCGTTCCATGAGTTGGTTGCGGGCAAAAGACGATGCACAAAGGAGAGGGGGCCATTTGGCGACAATTACTTCCCAATCGGAGTGGCTTAAACTTCTAAAGTTGAGACCAAAGCCGGGTTATTTTTGGTTGGGAGGATATAAGCCGAAGATAACAACCGATCCCTCTGTTGGCTGGAAGTGGGTAACGGGTGAGGCATGGGGGTATACCGCTTGGTTTGGCGGCGACAATCGCTTCCCTGCAGAGCCAAATAACCTAGGCCGCAACGAGAAATATCTTTGTATGGAGATTCAATGAGTATCTTCCGGGTGATTCAACAATTGTAGGGATACAAATTGGGATCAATAGGCCCCACATTAATGGCTGACGGATTAACTTCGAAGAAGTGAATGACTCGAACCCCAAACAGATGCTTGCCCAAGCGCGTCTCCCGAACTGCCAATTTATTTGGTAGATTTGTAAGAATCCTGCTTCAGCCGACAAATAGAGGGGTAAGAAAGGCTGAAAATGAAAAAAAGAAATCACACCCGTTCCGGGTTTACCCTCATAGAACTATTGGTCGTTATTGGCATTATTGGCATTTTAGGCGGATTAATTCTCCATTGGCTCGCCGCAGCCAAGAAGAGAGCCAACCGGGCCGTGTGCCTCAATAACATGGGTCAAATCGGCGTGGTGCTGACCAGTGTGGCTCAGGATCTGGACGGACGAATGGCCTGGCAGCTTGCCGTGCGGGATCCGAAATTTAAAATAGGCACCTTCACGGACCAGAAATGGACGGGGGCCGAAAACGATCAGGTATTTAAAGAGGCTTTTGGCACCCATTATGCCGAGACCTCCTCAGCCATATTCGGGATTCCCATCCTTAAAAATGAAATTGATAATCCGGGAATTTTGCATTCACCACTCGATACAGGCCGGCGCAGAGCCTTTGAACTAGCGCGCAAGAATTGGCCCTATTATGACACAAGCAGGGGGATTTTAATTCCTCCTGATGCCATCACTTACGATTTGGTTAAGGGGGGAGACATCATGCTGCCCACCACCATGTTGGGTGTCACACGCAATCTTTACAGCCGGGAACTGCACAAATCCTGGTGGGTGGGATCCAACACAAAATGGGTGCTTTCAGCCGAACGCCAGGACCCCCCCTTGCCTCCGGGAATGGTACCGCGCCTGTGGAGGCAT
>CAZAIZ010000173.1:0-4397 GCA_964485275.1 uncultured Pedosphaera sp. | reverse complement strand
CTCTAGTGTGGCCTTACGGCGTTCACGGATTTCCTCACACTGCGTATCGATTTCCATCCCATCAGTCACCGCCGCGCTGCACGCTGGATGAACTCGGCCGGTGGCCTTGTCTTTCACCTCGCAGATCATACAGGATGTGAAATAGTCATATCCTTCCTTGTAGCACATTACGGGGATATCAACGCCGACCTTTTGGGCCGCATGAAAAATCGTCATCGGCTCGTCGAGCTCCAGCTCGTGGTTGTCGATTGTCAGTTTCACTTGGCAACAATATGGATGGCGTCGACCGGGCAGACCTGCAGACAGATATCGCATCGGGTGCAGAGGGGGTCCTCGATGACGTGATGATGATAAGGGTTCATCGGAATGGCATCGGTTGGGCAGTGCTGGGAGCAGCGTGTGCAGCCAAAGCAGGTATCGGTGATGTCATACCGAATGAGCGAAATGCATTTTTTGGACGGGCACTCGCCATTGATATGAGCCTCAAATTCGTCTCTGAAATATCGAATGCCTGATATGACCGGGTTAGGCGCAGTTGCTCCCAATCCGCAGAGGCTGCCATCAATAGTAATGCCGCCAAGAGAATCTAGTTTTTCCAGATCACCCTTGCGACCTTTGCCAACACAGAGTCGGTCCAGGATTTCCTTCATCCGCTTGGTGCCAATGCGGCAGTGGGTACATTTGCCACACGATTCATCCTGAGTAAACTCCATGAAATAACGCGCGATATCCACCATGCAGTCGGTATCATCAAGTACGACCATACCTCCTGAACCCATGATAGCGCCAACAGCCTTGATTTCCTCAAAATCAACCGGCGTATCACAAAGTGAGGCGGGTACGCAACCACCCGAGGGGCCGCCCAAGAGTACGCCCTTGAGTTTCCGTCCATTGGGGATGCCTCCGCCGATATCATGGACGATCTCCCGAATAGTCATCCCCATAGGCACCTCAATCAAGCCGCCGCGATTTACTTTGCCGGCAAGAGCAAAGGTCTTGGTGCCACGGCTTTTCCCTGAACCGTAGGCAGAGAATTTTTCCGCACCATTGCGGATGATCCAGGAAATGGTCGCCAGAGTCTCGACGTTGTTGATCAGTGTCGGTTTGCCCCAGAGACCGGACTGCGCGGGGAATGGCGGGCGAAATCGCGGCATACCACGTCCACCTTCAATGGCAGACATGAGTGCAGTTTCCTCGCCGCAGACAAAGGCACCGGCGCCTTCAATTACCCTTAGATTCAGGTTCATTCCTGTGCCTAGAATATCTGTGCCCAGATATCCGCGCTCCTCGCAGATCGCGATTGCATTATTGATTCGCTCGGTGGCTAACGGGTACTCAGCCCGGATATACAGAAATCCCTCATCAGCCCCAACTGAGTGGGCCGCGATAGCCATTCCCTCAAGTACACGAAAAGGGAAGGATTCCAGGATCATTCGATCCATGAATGCACCCGGGTCACCCTCGTCTCCGTTACAGATGATGTATTTTTTATCGCCCTTTGCGTCACGCGCAAAGCCCCACTTGGTGCCAGTGGGAAAACCTGCGCCGCCCCGGCCGCGTAGCTCGCTCTCGGAGATTTCAGTAATAATCTCTTCTGGTTTTAATTCCTTTAGACATCGTTCCAATGCTTGAAAACCATCGTGCTTGATGTAGTCCTCAATATTAACCGGATTCAGCTTCCCAGCGTGCTCGGTGGTAATGCGTACTTGAGGATCTTTGGTGCGAACATCGGCACCGGCACGCACATCCTTGTGGAAGCGAGTGGGTGGTTGCCAGGCCTCGTCGGTGAGTAGATGGTCAAGCAGCCCGTAGATTCGGGCGCCGGCTCGTGTTAAAAGGCCTGCAGGGCGAAAATGATTGAGCAAAATAGAACGCACATCACCCGGTTTGACGCGTCCATAACGATGCCGATTTTCGTTGTAGACAGCCACTTCCACCAAAGGGGCCTGATAGGCGTAACCGGTGCAGCCCACGTTCTTTATCTGAACGGGTAGCTTGAGTTCTTCTATGGTATTTTTTAACTCACGATAGACTTCTCCCGCGCCTCCTGCATCACAGCTGGAGCAAACGCAGAGGCGCACATCACCTACAGATTCTCCCGTGGATGGATCGTCATGATCCTTCTCGGTTTTAGACTTTTCTGTGGTCAAAAAATCATCGAGCAATTTAGGCAACCCATGAGGCTCTACATTTCCGTAAATGACATCGTCAATCTGGACTACTGGCGCAAGCATACAGCAGCCTAGGCAGGCTACCTGTTCGCAGGTAAACAAGCCATCGGCATCGGTATGCTCGCCAGGCTTGATTTTCAAGTGGCTACGAAAAGTGTCATCCATCAATGTTCCACCGCTGACATGGCACGCTGTGCCGATGCATGTTTGTATAACATGTTTGCCCACCGGGTAATGCCGGAACTGTGAATAGAAAGTCGAGACTCCGGTGATGGCATCAGGAGTGATATCCGTGACCTTGGCCAAATGCTCAAGAGTGGCCGGCGGCAACCAGTGATATCTGTGTTGGATTGCCTGCAGTAGTGGGATCAAATCCTCCGCACGACGTCCAATGCGAGCCACCATGGCATCGACCTCGCTCAGATCAATTTCATCCACGGGCATGCGCGTGGATGGTTTTGTGATAAGTGCGTCTTCGTGATTCATGACCCGATTTTAAATAGGTGATTGATCCCTCGGTAATAGATCGCATTTCCAATCACTGCCGGAGTGCAAACCGCACTTTCGCCGAGGGTTGGCTGACCAAGGGACTTGAATTCCTTGTCGGGAGTAAAAATGTGCATCTTCCCTGCCCGATCCATTAGATAGATCTTGTTGCTTACCAGTACGGGGGAAGCATAGAAACCATCGTCAGTTTCCTCCATCCACAGCTCAATAGGTTCACCATCGGCATCTTTTCCAGTCTTGGCATCAAGGCATACAATCCCTCCATCATCCAAGCCTGCAAAAAATAACCCTCCAGCAACCAAGGGGGTGCAAACACCTGGAATCTGTTCTTCATTTTCCCAGATCACTTCTTGGGTCTTTATATCCAATGCTGTAATTCGGTCGTGTCCACAGCATAGATAGAGTAAGCCATCTTTATAGACCGGTGTGGGGGCAATCTCGCCTCCTTCAAGCCATTCGTGCTCCCAAAGGACATCCCCAGTTTCAGGATCATATGAGACCACTTTTTCAGCTGCAAGAATGACCTCATATCTCTCCCCTGTGTTGACCAACAAAGGAGATGCCCAAGATGGGCCAAAATCCCGTGTTACCTTCCACTTCTCTTTTCCAGTAGTCACATCGATTGCGGCGAGAAAGCTCTCCTCTTTATCCTCTTCCTCCAAGTCCTGATCATACTGAATCAAAAGGGCATCCTTGTGTCGGATGAGTGAGGATGAATGACCGTATGGATTTTTTGGGACACCAAGGTTCGTTGCCCATACGCGTTTGCCCTCCATGTCGATTGCCACCAGATCGCCTGTCGAAAAGATGGCAAAGACTCTAACTCCATCGGTAGTCATAGTGGAGGCCGCATAACCGGTGTCACTACTAACTTTGGGTGCCTCTGTCGGTGAACCGGGAACACCGATCACTTTGTGCGTCCATAGTATCTTGCCGTCTTCGGAGTCAAAGCAGTAGACCTCGCGTTTTTGCTCGTCGCCGCCGGTCAAAAAAATCCGGTTTTCCCAGAGGATGGGGGAACTGAAACCTGGCAAGGGCACAGCAGTTTTCCATGCAATCCCATCTCCGGATTTTCCATCCCATGCTAGGGGAGTTCCGTTTGAGTCGGAGACTCCATTGGCGGGCCCTCGGAAACTTGGCCAATTTTTTGCTATCTGATCAGCACTGGCTAAAGGCACAGCTTTACTCGGTGAATCGATACTTCCTGAAGACCCTCGGGCAATCTTGGAGGGTTCCTTGGTTGCGGCCTTTTCAGTTTCAGGTCTGTCGAGCGGACTATCATCGGTCAATGCAAGAAACAGGGCAAAACCAATCAAGACCAAACTCCCACTTGTGATTGACTGTCGCGCCCATCGGGCATCGTCGATCAGGTTATCCTTGGGGTCGCTGGAGTCTGGGTAGGGAACAGGATGGCGATAGGCATCGAGGGTTTTATATGAAGCAATTGTCACTACCAACCCGCCTATCAGAAAGTAAATGCCCATATGGTTGAAGTGTTGGCTGGCAAAGAAAGCCCGACGGGCCATGTAGTCCAGTTCCCGTATTTGTAGTTTGATTGCCTCATTTTCGGGGTCCTCCCTCATTTCTTTCAGTCGATCTTCCAACGCTTTGAGATGGATCGGATCAGAGGACCTAAGGCTAAGGTTATTTACTATTAGTAATACACATACGATAAAAGAAAAAAGGCCTCCGATGATTGCCAGGACTTTTAGTCCGCTG
>CAZAIZ010000172.1:3820-4402 GCA_964485275.1 uncultured Pedosphaera sp. | reverse complement strand
CCCCCTTTAAATCCAGATTCTTTTTGGATTTATCGTATACCAACCTTGCCATATTGAAGTCATTTTGCGCCCTATTGAGCACGGCAATGGCTGCGTTTAATTCCTTCTGCTCTCGATCAAGAATCTTTTGCTTTGTTTATTCTTTCTTTTCGCCTTTAACCTGTTCTTCAAGTAGCTCCACAAGGCTCTTCGCCATTCCAACATGTTTGTGAGAGGTCCTCTTATTTGAGAATTCCAAATAAACCTGAACATTATCGGCAAGACCCTCACTTTTGTCGGCCCATGTTCGGCACCGCTTGAAACCTTCTGTCATAGTTATGGGGATTCCCTCCTCCGGCCTAGATTTCTTGATAGCAGCCCTAATAAAGTCCTCATAGTCGGCCAATGCTTTTCTGTAATCCTGTGCTGCCTGGCGAAGGTCTTTACATATGTCGAAACCTGCCTTCAGTCGCGCTGGGGCTGGCGCAACCTGATTGACCGGCGCAAAGGCCAGCATCTTTCTGTTGGACAGGATCAGTTTTCCGGAAGCTTCCGTCATTTTGGCCTCAATAACTCGAATTTTCTCCAATGCATCCTGAAGCC
>CAZAIZ010000172.1:2002-3810 GCA_964485275.1 uncultured Pedosphaera sp. | reverse complement strand
GGCGAGTTTAAAGATGTCCCCCTGAAACTTTCCTTTATCAATCGCCTGCAGGGAATACGAGGCAATCAAGACGGTTATTATGGCAATAATTCGGCCCATGGCTGGAAGCAGCTCAACCTCCACGAAGTATCCCTAATAAAACCAATCTCTCCAACAAAATTATGGAGAATTCGCTGGCCCACGATCTGGTTCCATCAATTAGAAACCTTAATCGCGTCCCAACTTCCGAAAGCCTTCTTATCAATTTCGACGATCCGGACGTCTTGGGCGGCGTTGTTGTTAGCCAGTCCCATTGAAAGGAACAGGACAGCACACAGTAAGAACCCAATAATGGCAGACTTAATGTCAATGGTCTTCACACAGCCTTGGTAGTTCCGGAGTCGCTTTTTTCCAAGGACGAAATCATTAGAACCATTATCACCTTGGTTAAACCCGTTTATACACCCTTCCGCTGGGGCCAGGCTCCAACGGACGCAACAACCCATAAAGCCGCCACAGAGCCAATCCTTGCGATATGGGCTCTCCTCTATCAGTCCATCATCAACAGCCTCGCGGTAGATGTTCCTCAAGACCACCAGGGAAATGTTCAATTTCCTGAGGGATCGTCCCTTGCCGGCCCGCTTGCCCAAGGCACGGTTAATCTGTCCCAGGGTGATCGTGTGCAGCCGGCGACTGTCCAGTCCCCGGGACAGAACCGGGCATGGCCATTCTTGTTGACAAATAGTATCGAGTCGCTTCCGGTCTCACGAGTAAAGTCTGTCGATGTACCGATCGACAAATTCAGCCAAGGTCGGGGTTCGTTCCCGGATGGTGGTCTTCCCCTTATCACGCTTGACCTGCAACTCTCGCTGCTCTCTAGCAGCCACAGGAACACGTTTGGCCATGAGCGGGATGCGTCGAACCTTCGGGTGACCCTCGCCTGGGAATGCGATTTTCAGCCTGACGTAATACGTACCTCCCGGCTCTCAGAGGCTCCTAACTTTACGCTTGCGACCATCAAGGACAGGAGTAAATTGCTCCGTGCCGTTTTTTGAAAGGAAAGCGGCACAAGCTTGGGTTGTTGGAAAATTACTTAAAACCCTTATTTTTCAGGGACGCGCGAGTGGCGGAATTGGTAGACGCGCCGGATTTAGGATGTCAAATTCGCGTTTCATGATGTTCATTTGAGTACTGTTTTTACGGGGTTTTTCGTTTCGGCACAAGCCTGCTTTGCCATACGAAAGTGGCACAAAAAGTGGCACAAGAATGAGGGGGTAACATCTACAAGGCAGGTGGCTTATTAATTGTCTTCATACAATCCAATGTTGCTTGCGTGTGGTGGTGTAAAAGGGGAGACATGAAAGCCACCTTCATAGCCTTACTTGCGGTGTTGGTGTGTGTGCCTATTCTGGACAAAACTGACCGCCTATAATAGGTGTATCAACGTGCAACCTACCAGCAGACTAGCAACTATTACCATTAGCTTGGCTGCTGCTATGCTGTGTTCGGCTGCTGATAAGCCTCTAAATCAGACCCAGGCCAAGCTGGCGACCGAAGCACATCAGATTCTCGTTTCCCATTGCGGCAAGTGCCACGGAAAAGGCGGTTCCTTCAGCGACGAGATGTTGCTGGATTATAAGCTTCTAACGGAAGGTCCGGAGGCAGTTGTTGTTAAAGGAAAGACCGATAAGTCCTTTCTATACGAGACAATTGCAGATGGTGACATGCCAACCAAGAAAGCGAAGAACCCGGTTTCCCCTGAAGACCTTGAAAAACTCAAACAGTGGATTGATGCCGGTGCGCCAGACTGGAATCTTGCCCAGCAACAA
>CAZAIZ010000172.1:0-1992 GCA_964485275.1 uncultured Pedosphaera sp. | reverse complement strand
AGCGAGAGTTTGTCTCGATGGAGACGGTTATCGAATCAATCGTTTCAGACTTGAGCCAGTTACCCAATCGTGACCGGCAATTTGCCCGCTACTACACGCTAACCCATCTCTATAACACAGATGAAAGTGAAGCCGCCTTGGCGAACTACCGCATTGCGCTAAGCAAACTGGTTAACAGCCTTTCGTGGGAAAACACTATTGTTAACCCAGTTACCATTGATGAGCACAAAACGGTTCTTCGTTTGGACCTAAGAGATTATGGGTGGGACAAGGCAATCTGGAAACGAATCACTGAGCTTTATCCATACGCGATCAACTATCCTTACAAGAGCTACGAAAAGCTATGCAACTTGTCGACCGCCGAGGTTCCGTTCCTAAGAGTGGACTGGTTTATATCTACTGCCGCTCTTCCGCCTCTATACCATGACATCCTTGATCTTCCTGAGACTGATGCCGAGCTAGAGAAAAAACTTAATGTAGATGTGAGGCGCAACTTATGGGATTCACCCGGCAGAAACGTATGGCGTTCTGGATTCTTGAATTCCGGCGTCTCCAAGTTTAACCGAATCGTTGAGCGTCACACATCCTCTTATGGTGCCTATTGGAAATCCTATGATTTCGACTCCAATAAAGGGCTTAAGAACATCTTCCAGAATCCGCTTTCCTTCCGGCATGCAGGCGGAGAAATTATCTTTAACCTGCCCAATGGTTTGCAGGCTTATCTGTTAGCCGAGAGTAGCGGTAAAAGGATTGATGAAGCACCGGTAAACATTGTGTTCAGCACGCAAGGCAATGACCCGATAATCCGGAACGGACTTAGCTGTATGGCCTGCCATACCTCAGGCATGAAGGAGTTTAAAGATCGAACAAACGAACTTCATCTCGCCATCCAAAATACAGCCTTTGAGAAGAAGGCCGAC
The DNA here is from genome assembly GCA_964485275.1 of uncultured Pedosphaera sp. Taxonomy (GTDB): domain Bacteria; phylum Verrucomicrobiota; class Verrucomicrobiia; order Limisphaerales; family UBA1100; genus UBA1100. The sequence continues at coordinate 1,072 of CAZAIZ010000172.1, read as the reverse complement.
AAGAAATACGCCTTGGAGTTATATGCCGACGCCGACACCATGAACCGATTAGTCGAAAAGGATAAGATCACGTTTGAGAGGGCGGTTGCCGAGTTAGGTGGCATAGCCGGAGGTCGTGAGCCGATAGCACTCTTAACTGACAGGTATCAGGATTCATTGAACTCAAAGCTCACCGCTGCAGAGATTGGAATCGCTGAAACAGAATTCATTAATAAACTAAAAAAACATGACCTACTTAAAAGCATTGGGCTAAACACATTGGCTGCCGGCGGCACTATTGCGCGTGAAACTTGGGAGGAAATATTTCCATCGGTTGTCGCTTCATTGGAGGCGGGCGACCCAATATTCAAAAAGGATCAGCTTAAGAAGTTTAACGAAATCACGTCAGCCAGTTTTAAGATATTAGGCCAGACAGACGTAATAGAATTGTGGGACAAGGCCTCGCAACGATCAACCGTGGCGGTACCAGCGAGTGTTTTCCCTTCTGGGAGTGGGTATATATTAGGGTGGCATTCCAAAATAGGCGAGCGGTATCAAGTGCAAGGGTCTAATGATCTTCAAACATGGAAAAATATAGGTGCGCCACGCGATGGAAAATCTGGAACTGATCAAGTGATTATTAACTCAGATCACAGGTACTACCGCGTACGTCGGGTGATGACGAAGTAACAAGACATGAGAATTCTAAGCTAGGCTGCATTATTGGTTTTTTTGGGTATTATTTAAAAATGAGCAAGTTACTAACCAAAGAGCTCGCTGAAGAAGTAGTTCTCTATGCTGGACGTTCTTTAGTTGAGTTTACTCGTATTGATGATGCAGCAGCCAAATCCCTGGCTAAACATTGGCGTTGCCTTGATCTCGATGGCTTAACCGAACTAAGTGATGCGGCAGCCAAATCCCTGGCTAAACATAAGGGCGGATTTGACAACGGCGGATCTGGCAATGGTGGGCTTTACCTCGATGGCTTAAGAAAACTAAGTGATGCGGCAGCCGAATCCCTGGCTAAACATAAGGGGGAGTGCCTTTCTCTCGATGGCTTAAGAAAACTAAGTGATGCGGCCGTCGAATCTCT
>CAZAIZ010000171.1:0-4414 GCA_964485275.1 uncultured Pedosphaera sp. | reverse complement strand
ACAGCTGCAGTTGCCATTCCTTGAAGCATTTTCCTGCGATTGATCATAGTTCCTTCCAAAGCGGCTGTAATCTTACGTTCAGACCCTTGAAAGGTCGAATTTATTCAGTCATTTTAGCAGCCCGAACATGCCAAATAGTAATATTTTTGCCCAAAAATGAAGTTGGATAGAGTGCATGGAATCGAACTGACGTATAACCCTTAGATGCTCACGTGTTGTTTTTTCTCGATTGGTATTTTGCTCTTAAGCATCTTGAATTAGACTGATTCTACGGGTGATTAATCAAATCTTGGTAATGCCAATTATCCAAAATCTATCAAGGTGTATTGGTGGAGGCATTTTCCTTTGTCTGCCATTTATGGTCACGGCGACTGAATTTCCGGTGAAACCCATCACCGTGATCGTACCCTTCGCTGCAGGGGGTGGTAGTGACACTTTTGTTCGTATCTTTCAAAAAGCCATACGCGAACACAACCTTTCACCTCAACCGATCGTGATCAAAAACATCGCCGGTGCCGGCGGCACCATCGGCAGTCGCGCCGCACACGACGCCAAGCCAGATGGATATACCATTCTCTTTCTTCATGATGGAATCCACACCGCACAGCACTATGGCAATGCCCATTGGGGACCAGCAGACTTCGAGCCCATCGCTGCCACAGGACACAATGGCGTGGTGATTGCAGTAGCAAAAAATTCACCATTCCAATCGCTCTCCGAACTAATGACAGAAGCCGTGCAAAGACCTTATCAATTAGTGTTTGGGACTAATCTTGGAGCGCCGAATCATTATTCAGCCATGTTCCTACAGAAGGGTAAGACAGGTGCAAAGTTTCGTTTCACTCAGACCGGCGGTGGAGCAAAGCGTCTGGCGCAGCTCAAGGGTGGTCACGTTGATGTAACAGGTTTTTCAGTTGCAGAATACGAACAGTTCAAGGCTTTGGGCATACGTGCGCTCGCTGTACTCAGCAAGCAACGTGAACCTGCTTTCCCTGATTTGCCGACAGCCAAAGAGCAGGATGTCGATGTGGTTCACGGGTTGATGCAATTCTGGTGGGCCCCCAAAGACACCCCTCCTGATCGGGTTGCCTATTTTGTGGATCTATTCCGAAGTACAATGGAGACCAAAACCGTTCGTGAGCGCCTAAATCAACTACACATAGCTTCGGAATTTCATACGGGCAAATCACTTCAGGAAATAATCAATCAGCGAAGTGAAAATCTCGAGGGAATAACAATCGAAAAACCTACCCCTTTACCACCATTGCACTGGATGATCCTAGGATTGGTCTCAATTTTCGGGGTAATGGTCTGGCGGGAGGATAAGACCGAATGATTGAACTCTTCACCTCACCACTTATTTTAGGTCTCGTACTGTTGGGAACAGCGCTAGGCATCACGGTTGGGGCAATCCCGGGGATGACCGGCACCATGCTAATTGCGCTTACACTACCGATGACTTTTTCCATGGAACCGGTGTCCGCACTGGTTTTGCTTGTGGCCATGTACGTGGGTGCAGTAAGTGGGGGATTAATCAGCGCCACTTTACTGCGTATGCCTGGCACACCGGCGGCGGTGATGACCACGCTCGATGGCTATCCGATGGCGCGCGCTGGTCAACCCGGTCGCGCATTGGGCCTGGGAATTGGCGCTTCACTATTTGGCGGAGTGATCTCCTGGTTTGCCTTATGGCAATTGGCCGAACCAATGGCAGAGTGGTCAACTAAACTGGGGCCTTTCGAAATCTTTTCCCTGGTGGTGCTGGCACTGGCATTACTGGCAGGCGTTGGGGAATCCACTCGTGCCCGCAGTTTGTTGGCAGGTGGTCTGGGCGTACTGGTAGCAATGCCGGGAATGCATCCAGCTACCGGCGAACTACGCTGGACACTGGGAGTTACATCAATGAATGAAGGTTTTAGACTTATCCCGGTGCTGATCGGCATGTTTGCCATAGGAAAAGTTTTGGAGAATTTAACTAGTAACGAATGCAAGATAGAAACCGCCTCAGAAGACGACTCCCCCTTTATCTCCTTAAGCACATGGAGACATCAAATCGGCAATCTACTGCGGTCTTCAGGGATAGGAACGTTGATCGGTGTGCTGCCGGGCGTCGGAGCAAATATTGGTTCGCTGGCTGCATATGCCACCGCTAAACGAGTTTCGAACCAGCCGGAGAAATTTGGGAAAGGCAGTGAGCAAGGTATAGTTGCGTCCGAATCTGCAAATAACGCAACAGTGGGTGGTGCCTTGATTCCATTGATTGCATTGGGAGTGCCCGGAAGTGTGATAGGAGCTGTATTACTAGGGGCACTGATTGTACACGGTTTACAACCTGGACCGTTACTCTTCCGCCAGAACCCACAGGTGGTCCATGCGATTATAGGCACCGTGCTGGTCGCTAATGTGATCATGTTTGTTCTAATGCTGAGCGGAGCTCGGTGGATTGCGCGTTTGCCGTCCGTACCCAAAAAGATTTTGGTGCCCATTGTTACTGGTTGTTGCATATGGGGAGCTTATGCTTTAAACGGACTATGGTTTGATGTTGGAGTAATGTTGGTTTTCGGAGTAGCAGGCTGGAGAATGGAGAAGGCGAAATTGCCTTTGGCTGCGTTTGTCATCGGGTTTGTCCTGGCACCGGTTGCCGAGGAGAATCTGTGTGCCGGTCTGATGGCCAGCGGAGGAAATTATGTGCCGTTGGTGACGAAACCTATCTCCCTGGGACTTTTGCTGACTGCGACCGTGTTGTTGCTGAAAAAAAAGAATGTATCGACAAAGACAGCTTAACGTTATCGTACATGCCGAATGAGTGATCGCCCGAATATTCTTTGGTACTGCACAGATCAACAGCGCTTCGACACAATTGGAGCGTTGGGTAATCCATATGTTCGCACGCCAGCAGTTGATGACCTGGTTGCCAAGGGAGTAGCCTTTACCCACACGTATTGCCAAAGCCCAATTTGCACTCCAAGCCGGTCGAGTTTCATGACGGGGCTGTATCCAAGTAGAGTTCATAACACTCGTAATGGGAATGACACGTTTCCCAGTTGGCCTCCGGTAATCACCAAGCTAATTGCAGACGCTGGATACACCTGCGGGTTGGTAGGAAAGTTTCATCTACAAAGCTCGGGAAAGCGTACGGAACCACGGATTGATGATGGTTTTAGCTACTGGAAGTTTAGCCACGCGCCGCGAGATGATTGGAAGGAAGGGCATGACTACGCGAATTGGGTGCGCGCACAAGGAAGCGACCTAAATGCTTTACGCAAAAGCGACAACCCCGTGCCCGTAGAATTCCACCAGACAACTTGGGGGTCGGAAAAATCCATTGAATTTATTCGACAAAAGCACGATCGACCGTGGCTATTAAACGTAAATATTTATGACCCGCATCCGCCGTTTATTCCGCCGCGCGCTTATGCTGATAAGTTTGATCCCGAGGATATGCCGGGGCCGCATTTCAAGAAAAGCGATTTGAAGGCTCAGGCCAAGCTGGCGGAATGTGATTTCCAGGATGAAATCCGGACACCACTTGAGCATGACGCAAAGGGCGCGCAAGCACGATACTACGCGATGATTGCGCTGATTGACGATCAGCTTGCACGAATACTTACAGCTCTGGACGAAACCGGACAACGCGACAACACAGTGATTATTTTTACCAGTGACCATGGAGAAGCATTAGGTGATCACGGATTGATGTACAAAGGCTGCCGTTTTTACGAAGGCCTGGTGCGAGTACCACTCATTTTCTCCTGGCCCAAACGTTTTGCGCAAAACACACAGAGCGATGCCTTGGTGGAGCTACTGGACTTGTCTGCCACGTTGCTGGATCTGGCAGGGGTAGAAGCGCCAGAGTACCTGCAGGGAATCAGCCTGAATTCCTTATTGGAAGGCGCATCAGGTGGAGACCAACATCGAAGTTTTGTCCGTAGCGAATATTTCGATGCTCTAGACCCTCACTTTACCGGTGGAACAGGAACGTTTGCAACAATGCATCGAACGCGCCAACACAAGCTGTGTGTTTATCATGGGAAGAATGTGGGTGAACTTTTTGATTTAGAGACTGACCCCTGGGAACATAAAAACCTTTGGGACGATGATGGATACGCCGCCATTAAGAACCAATTGTTAGCGGAAAGTTTCGACGCACACGTTTTACTAACCACGGATATGGGCTCGGAACGCATAGCACCAATGTGACTGAAAATATCAGTAAGACCTCCCATTGAAAAACGACTAATTTAGGCCCTCAATAAACTACTTAATCGCGCTGCCTTCTTTGTTCTTCACTTAACCATCCAAACCAAATCCCGCCAATTGGGAGTATCATTTTTTTGAGGTTTACCGGGCGTGCTACGCCCCTTGGCAATCAATGCTGTTAATTTTTCGGCAAGTTCCCTTTCTATATTGCGAT
>CAZAIZ010000170.1:0-4421 GCA_964485275.1 uncultured Pedosphaera sp. | reverse complement strand
AGATACCGTATACTTCCAGAACATGGGCAATCTGGCTATAGCCCAGTGTTTTTGCTTTCTCGGACAATTGCTCCCCCAAGCAAACCTCAAGCCGCTCAGTCTTGTGGCACTCCCGGCAAATTAAATGATGATAATGATCATCCAAATCAGTCAGCTCAAAAAGCTGCGACCCATTTTCCAATGGGATACGCTGTAGAATGCCCACACTTTGGAATGCTTCAAGGTTGCGATAAACCGTAACCAAGTCGGTAGAGGAAAACCCGGCTACTTGACGGAGCTCATCGGCGCTCAAAGGATGATCTGAATCTACAAGGGCCTTTATCAGCTGCTCACGATTACGAGTCATGCGCAGTCCGCATTCCTTCAGCCTGCCCAGAATCCCTGAAATGTCCGTCTTTGACGCGGAAACCATAATCTAGAAAATGGAGCGGGTGGCGAGAATCGAACTCGCGTCATTAGCTTGGAAGGCTAAGGTAATACCATTATACGACACCCGCAAACTGCGCGCACTCTAGCCTGTTCGCTTGCCTTGTCAATCGGTCAGTGGTTATGGTGTGGGCGATGAGCCAAGTGCTGCTTCAGGGCGGGCGTGTCATTGATCCTGCCAACGCCCATGATGAAATCGCCGACATTCTCCTATCAAACGGCAAAGTGCATTCACTGGGCTCCAGCCTGGAACCTCCCAGGGGCGCGGAAATAATTGATTGCACAGGGCAGGTAGTTTGTCCCGGCCTAATCGATCTGCACGTGCATTTCCGTGAACCGGGGCAAACCGCCAAGGAGGACATTTCCTCAGGCTCAACAGCAGCCGCCATGGGAGGGTTTACAACAGTGGTGTGCATGCCAAACACTTCGCCTGCCATCGATTCGCCCTCCACCGTCAAATTGATCCAGGATAAGGCCCTGCGAGAGGCAAAAGTTAACGTATATATCGCCGGAGCAATCACCGCCGGAATTAACGGAGAAGAACTGGCCCCCATAGGATCCCTCAAGGACGCAGGCGTAGTCGCAATCACTGATGACGGCAAGTGTATACAGAATAACGAACTCATGCGGCGAGCTTTGGAGTATGCTGGTATGTTTGACCTTCCAGTAATGGATCACTGTCAGGATTACTCAATGGTGACAGATGGTGTCATGCACGAAGGTTACTGGAGTACTAATCTCGGACTGAAGGGCTGGCCTGCCGCAGGCGAGGACCTGATTGTGGCACGCAATATTGAGCTGGCTGAATTGACCGGAACTCATGTTCATTGCCAACATGTTAGCAGTGCGAAATCTGTAGAACTCATCCGTAGAGCCAAGGCCGGTGGCGTTTCCATCTCGGGCGAGGCATGCCCTCATCATTTCATACTTACTGACGCGGCCATTGGCGGCAGTGAACATTTCTGGGCTGATGATGGCCGTGAACTGCAGAAGGAATCCCAAAGGACCCAATGGCCCTCGTTTGATACGCATTTCAAGATGAATCCACCCCTTCGCTCCGCCGAGGATCGGGCTGCAGTAATTGGAGGGCTTGCCGATGGCACACTGGAAATCTTGGCCAGTGATCATGCCCCACACTGTGCTCACGAGAAGGATGTGGAGTTTGACTATGCCCCCTTTGGAATCACCGGGCTGGAAACCGGTTTAGCACTCTCTTTATCACAACTCTATCACCGCAATCACCTGTCACTGCATGATTTAATCTCCAAATACACCATCAACCCGGCCGGACTACTCAATATTCCCAAAGGGACATTAACCGAAGGAGCCGATGCAGATGTAACGGTGTTTGACCCCAATACTGAATGGGTCTTCGACGTAAATCTGAGCCCGAGCAAAAGCTCCAACACCCCCTTCAATGGTTGGACACTCAAGGGCAGGCCTACATTTACCATCGTAAAGGGGGAAATTGCATGGCGCTTGGACCAAGTAGCTGCTTGATTTGCTCATCACCCCATAATTCTACGAGGAAATCAGCCCCTGAAGACCTTCCCTTCTGATGCTCAGAGGCGTAAAGCTCCAGCAACCCAATAGCAACAAGGTTATTCACCGGGACAGCCAATAACTGTGGAACTCCTATTTTTGTGACCGCTTGACCCCTGCCCCATCGACTCCTAGTATCTGCCGGCTTCACGGCCGACCCCATGGCAATTCTCGCACTAGAAGATGGCACTGTGTTTCACGGCAAGGGTTTTGGCTCAATAACCACTGCCTGTGGCGAGGTTTGCTTTAACACCTCCATGACAGGCTATCAGGAAATTCTCACCGATCCATCCTACAAGGGCCAGATCGTAACGATGACTTATCCCCAAATCGGTAATTATGGAGTGAACACCGATGACGTAGAGTCTTATCAACCGCACATTTCAGGCTTTGTGGTACGCGAGCTGTCCCCTGTGGTAAGTAACTGGAGGTCAACTGGTTCACTCGATGAATATCTAGAAAAGAACCGAATCCCGGGGATCGAAGGCATCGATACCCGGGCTCTCACCAAAAAACTACGCGTAAAGGGAGCGCTGAATGCCCTCATCAGCACCGAGGACATTTCTGAAGACGAGGCAATCAAACAGGCCGCAGAATGGCCCGGAATGAAAGGAGCCGACTACGCCAAGGTAGTTACCCATGAAAAAGCTTTTACCTGGGATGAATCCGGCCAATCCAACGAGGAATTCCATCTTCCTCAAGGTGCTGAATCTGAACTCCCATCCACTGTTTTGCCTCCCGCAGACATTCCCGTCGTTGTCTATGACTTTGGGGTGAAATACAATATTCTCCGATGCCTCCGCAGGCACGGCTTTGATATACACGTTATCCCTGCTACAACCACTGCCCGGGAAGCCCTCTCCTGCAAGCCTGCCTGCCTTTTTCTCTCAAATGGCCCCGGCGACCCAGCTTCAATGGACTACGCAGTCAAGAATGTGAAAGAACTGGTTGCCCACGGATTGCCTACCTTCGGCATCTGCTTGGGACACCAGATATTGGGGCAGGCGCTTGGAGCTAAAACTTTTAAATTGAAATTCGGACACCGGGGAGCCAATCAACCCGTAAAACATTTGGAAACCGACCGCATTGAGATTACATCACAAAATCACGGGTTTGCAGTGGATCAGGAATCTCTGCCAGAAGACGTTATAGCAGATCGAATTAATCTTAATGATCAAACAGTCGAGGGGTTGAAGCACCGTTCCAAATCTCTATTCAGTGTTCAATATCACCCGGAAGCTTCACCTGGACCCCATGATTCACAGTCACTTTTCACCGATTTCAAGAATCTTGTGACACACGCCTAGCTTGACATAAGCGCAGTAGACAGTAGCTTCCTTACACCCGACCGAAAGGTAGGTAGCGTCCCCGTTTGAGGCATGGCCACGCTGCTCTACATTATGACTGAGGGAGTCCAAGGCGGCCCCTTCGAATTATCCGAGGGGACTCATATATTGGGATCCGCTGAAGGTGCCGATATTCTCGTGCCAGATACAACCATCTCAGCGCAGCACGGGCAGTTTACTGTTGGCGGAGGCCAAATTGCCTACCAAGACCTGGGCTCACAAAACGGGAGCTTCATTTCCGAACAACCCATCACTGAATTGGTTGCCTTGACAGTCGGTCATATCCTTCAGGTTGGCAGCATTCACCTACAGTTGGTTGACAACCCTGAAGCCGTAGAAAGTATGAAACGGGAAACTGCGGTTATTGCAACTTCCCCAAAAGCCATTGAACCTGGAGATTTTGGAACGGGAACCGCTGGCACTTCCGCCTTTAAAACCAAGAGCTCTGGCTGGGTTAAGATTTATATAATCGTAATTACCGTTATTGGCGTAGTTGCAGTTGGCGCGCTCCTCTACATATTGATGGCAATGAAGTAACTACCGGCTCCAATAGTCGATTACAAATACGTCGTCGAGAATCGGCTTCAGCAATTTCACAAACTTTTTGTGTTCCGGATGCGGAAGATATTCATCCCGCCCTTTCTCATCGGCAAAAGTCACGACAAAACAATGGGTAAATTTTTTGTTTAAACCCTCCGGACTGTTGTTGGTGCCCGTCTCGAAACCCTTAACGGCTGGGATTTTGTTTTCCAACGCAGCAAAAGCTTTCACCACAGCGGCAATCTGCACCTCTTTCGCCTCATCGGTAAATTTAAAACAAACTATGTGCCGGAGAACTCGTTCCGACTTTTCCTTGGCGTCCATTTCGTGGGTCAATAACAAGAGAAAGGCAACCGCCAAACATGTAACAAAACCTTTAGCCATCTTATGCATATCAGACCGAAGTTATCGGGGAAATTGCCGGCCTACAATCTCAAAGAGGCTACTGGATGCGCCCTGTTTCGCGGAACTGCCTGAGCATTTGCGCCTTGGACGCTCGTGGGCGATGCCGGACCGGCAATGGCAAGCACGTCTCCCTGTCGAACTCATCAGGGGCCTCAAATTCTG
>CAZAIZ010000169.1:0-4529 GCA_964485275.1 uncultured Pedosphaera sp. | reverse complement strand
CACAACAAAGTCCAGATGACCGCACTGGTGGTTTCCGGTCGCATGCGCGCGACGATCGATCAAGACAAGACCATTGTGGCTGTGCAGGCCTTGGGCAAAAGTAAACTTGAGCAGGTATCTAAGCTGAGTGAACAGATGGTCAAGCGCCTGAAGGGCGAGATTATGGCCAAATCAGGTGGGGCACCGAAGATAAAGAAAATGCCCAAGGGCGATCATGGCGAGTCAGTCAAGCGTGGTATTGAGGTTTACAATACCCTGTGTATCACTTGCCATCTCGCAGATGGTAAAGGTGCGGACAACCTGGCCCCGCCTTTGGCCAATTCGGATTGGGTAACTGGATCCCCTGAACGCCTGATTCGTATCGCACTGCACGGCGTGCAGGGACCGATCGAGGTAAATGGAAGTCGTTATCGTCATCCGGAGGTGATGCCCGGTCTGGGCCTTGCCTTTAAAGACCAGCAGATCGCCGATGTATTAACCTACATCCGGACTGCTTGGGGAGGAAAAAGTCAGGTGGAAGAAAAAGACGTTAAACGCGTCCGGACCACCCACAAGGATCGCGTCCTGCCTTGGAACGTAAAAGAGCTCCTGGAGATAAAATAAGGATGTATAATTCTTTGAACTGCACTTGGGAGGGCTCAATCAGTTGAAGATGCTACTCCTATACAATAACCCCGAACTTACCGGGGCTCAGATTGCTGAACTCAAGAAGGCATTGCCGAAGTGCAGCATCAACCGCTAAGCCAAGAAGTAAATGGCCAGACATTGAAAAAACAGGCGACCTTCAATAGAATCTCGAATGTTCAGGGGGGTGAATGGTGTATAAATGAGGTTTGAGTGTTGTATAATAGATTCGTAGGGTTCCCTTAATTGACTAGGGAGTGGAACTATCCTGACCTTCACAAAGTTAGGTCGATATGGAGTCAGACGATTCGTTCAACGTAGGATTAAATGCTGTTTCAGACGTGATATGGTAGCAAATCTAAAAACTCATAAGTTTGTCTTCTAGTGACGGGGGTTATGACTGAGTTAGCCCAGTACCAAATTGTTGTGATTCGTCCTAAGGGCTACGTTCATTCGGGGGCCTTCATGGAGGTTGCCGAGACATTATTGCACGCTTTCAAAAGGCTCGGATTTCGCGCGAAGTTAACAGAAAATCGGCTCAGTAAAAAATCAGTTAATATCGTTATAGGGGTCAATTTAATACCTGAATCAATAGCATCTCAGATTCCTCCCAATACGATTCTGTACAATTTTGAACAGCTTTCTTCATCGTCCCCATGGATGACGCCGGCGATGGCCACGCTGTTTGGTAGGTTTCAAATATGGGATTACAGTTCCAGAAATATTCAATACCTTGAAAATCAAGGACTGAGTCGAGATGTTATTCACGTGCCTATTGGTTACGTCCCTGAAATGAGCCGTATCGATTCGGAAAGGGATCAAGATATCGATGTTCTGTTTTATGGATCTATCAACCCGCGGCGAAAGAAAATATTGGATGCATTGCAGGCGGAAAATCTGCACGTTGTGAGTCTTACTGATGTTTACGGATCTGATCGTGATCAGTATATCGCAAGGTCTAAGATTGTAATAAACATTCATTTCTATGAGGAAAAAATATTCGAACTGGTAAGGGTTTCCTATTTGCTTGCCAACAAAAAGGCAGTTGTGAGTGAATGCGATGAAGATACTGAGATTGAAATGGATCTTAGGGATGCTATTGCATTGGCTCCTTACAATGAGCTAGTCTCCGCCTGCAAGAGGTTGTTAGATTCCAGAGAGTTGCGGGTTGGTTTGGAAAATCGCGCGCTTGAAGTTATCAGAAAACGAGACCAGTGTGCCATTCTTCTGGAAGCGGGTGTAGGCAAGGTTGATGTTGAAAACGAACATAAAGATACAACTATGAGTGATAATATTGTATATCCAAAAAAAATCAATATGGGGAGTGGGAAGGATTTCAAACAGGATTACCTGAACATAGATTTATCTGATCATTGGAATCCGGATATTGTGATGGATTTTAGTGATGTATCCGTCGTGGGGAAGACCTTTCAAACCTCGCGTTTCGGTGATGTGATCCTTGCGCAGGATGTTTTTGATGAGATCATTTCGAATGATGTGCTGGAGCACATTCCAGAGCTGGTTCTGGCTATGACCAACTGTCTCAGGTTATTAAAGAACGGGGGTGAGTTTAAGATCAACGTTCCTTATGACTTATCCTATGGGGCATGGCAGGACCCAACCCACGTTCGGGCGTTCAATGAGCGAAGCTGGCTCTATTATACCGATTGGTTTTGGTATCTGGGGTGGAAAGAGGCGCGCTTTGATCTGAAGAATTTGGATTATGCCCTTAGTCCAATGGGTGTAAAATTGAAGGAACAAGGAGTTGATGAGGATACACTTACTTCAACTCCGCGTGCAATTGACTCGATGTCAGTGACATTAAGGAAGCGAAGTTTGACGCCAGTTGAGATTGAATTTGTTGATAAGGTTAGTAGTCCCAGTTGATTAGTTTTTATCATGAAAAACCATAACGATATGTATTTAGACTTACTCGAGAAAGTTCTGCTCGGAGTGATATATGAAGACCCGACTATGGATCATTGGTCGAAAGGGGGGTTTGATCCTGAACTTCGTTTGAAAGGTCTCGATTGGCCTAGTCAGGCTCATACGATGATAGGGTTTCACAGGTTACGGAATATACGTGATCTGTTGGAGATTATTATCAACGAGGGTATTCCTGGTGACTTGATTGAGACGGGAGCTTGGCGCGGTGGGGCTTGTATTTATATGCGTGCCGTATTAAAGGTCAATGGATGTATGGATAGGACTGTTTGGGTTGCTGATTCTTTCGAAGGCTTGCCTAAGCCCGAAGCAGAAAAATATCCGGCTGATCAGGGGGATCAACACCACACTTATAAAGAGCTGGCGATTTCTATGGAGTCGGTTCAATCCAATTTTGATAAGTATGGCCTATTGGACAGTCAGGTAAAATTTCTTAAGGGATGGTTTAAAGATTCTCTACCGACGGCTCCGATTGAGCGATTAGCACTTCTTCGTCTCGATGGCGATATGTACAGTTCTACAATGGAGGCTATTGAACTGCTCTATGATAAGCTTTCTGTTGGAGGTTTTGTAATAGTCGACGATTACGGAGTTGTTCCGGCTTGCAGGCAGGCCATTACCGACTACAGAGATCAGCATGGCATTATAGACCCTATAGTACCAATTGATGGGGTAGGGGTCTATTGGCGAAAATCCAATACCGCATGATGGGTTCCTATCAATTGTAGCTGGTCCTTTGGCTTGCGTTTTTGGACTTCTCAAGAAAGGCTGAATAAAGTCCACCATGAAACATTGTTTTATCGCCTTGGCAATTTTTTATTCTCTGCCGCTTTTTGCGGCTCAATCTGATGGCCTATGGAAGACTCATTCCCCACGGGAAGAGATCGCTCCCCAGTTCGAACACAAGAATGGCATCTTTCGGATTGATGCTGGGGGACGAACCGGGGCTACCGGCCAATGGCAGGCCGTCTTTGAGGTGAAGGGTGGCACGTATTATCGGTTTTTTGCCAAGCGCAAGGCTTCAGGAATCGATCATCCCCAGCGGCACGTGGTGGAACGGTTGATCTGGCTCGATGCCAAGGGGAACAAGGCTGTGCGCGATGAACCCACTTTTTCCTCCTACCGTCCCGGGATTGCGCCGCGTTCAGAGCCGGAGTTTCCGCGGGCCCGTGCTACTGCCAAGGATGGGTGGGCAGAGGTCGGCGATACTTTCAGGGCCCCCAAGAGCGCAACACAAGTGAAGGTGGAACTAAATCTTCGTTGGGTAACTAATGGTCGAGTTGAATGGCAAGGTGTCTCGCTTTTACCCACCACTGCACCCAAAGCGCGTATTGCACGGTTGGCAACCATCCACTTCCAGCCTCGTGAAGGAAAAACCAATGAGGAGAAATGTAAGCTGTTTGCTCCCCTTATCGCCGAGGCTGCCAGCAAGAAAGCGGACTTTGTGGTTCTCCCTGAGACGCTCACCTATTATGGGAGTGGCCGGACCTATGCTCAATGTGCTGAATCTATCCCGGGTGCTTCAACCAGATATTTTGGTTCATTGGCCAAGAAGCACGACCTTTACATCGTGGCCGGTTTGCTCGAGAGAGAAGAAAGCCTCGTTTACAATGTTGCGGTGCTTATTGGACCGGAAGGTGTGGTGGGGAAATACCGCAAGGTTTGTCTGCCTCGTGGGGAGATTGAAGGAGGCCTTACTCCGGGAACGGAGTATCCGGTATTCAAAACCCGCTTTGGCAAAGTAGGGATGATGGTTTGTTACGATGGGTTTTTTCCGGAGGTCGCACGTAACCTCAGCAATAATGGTGCGGAAATTATTGCCTGGCCAGTATGGGGCTGCAACCCGATGCTGGGAGCGGCGCGCGCGTGTGAAAATCATGTTTATGTTGTTAGCAGCACCTACACTGATGTTTCCCGTAACTGGATGATCTCGGCCATCTACGGTCATGACGGCAAACCCC
>CAZAIZ010000168.1:0-4533 GCA_964485275.1 uncultured Pedosphaera sp. | reverse complement strand
GATGCCAATGCCCTTTTCCAGCATCCAAGCGTATTTGGCTTGAGCGTAGGCATTGCCTTGGTCTGCTGCACGCAGCATCCATTCGATTGCGGTAATAGGGTCTTTTTTTACTCCGCGGCCATCAAGGTGTAACAAGGCCAAGTTGTACATGGCCATGGAATACCCTGATTCGGCTGCTAAGGTGTAAAACTTTATTGCGGTGGGATAATTTTGAGGGACTTGCTTGCCTTTTTCAAAAAGCCACGCAACGGCATTCATGGAGTAGATGTTCCCTGCCTTCAAAGCGGTTTCGTAATGTTCAAGGGCTTTTCGAATATCCGGTTTGATGCCCAATCCGCGTTCGTGCATTATTCCGAGGTTGTGGTGGGCATGGTGATTGTTGGCGGCAGCTGACTTGCGGAACCACTTAATTGCGGTGAGAGGGTCAGGCTCGGTTCCTTTTCCATCACGGTAAAGGCAGCCTAGGTTGTTTTGGGCCATCGAGTGGCCGGGCATCATTTTACCGCTTTCAAAATCCTTCCATTCAACAGCCGCTTCGGTGTAAAGCTGCAATGCCTCAGAATAGTTAACAGGAACCCCGTACCCTCGCTCATAAAGCCATCCTAAATTTGTTTTAGCATGTCGATTGCCCTGTTCGGATGACGATCGAAAGAGGGTTGCTGCAGTTTTGTAGTCCTGAGTCACACCGCGGCCATCGCGGTAAAGACAGCCTAAGTTGTTTTGGGCCATTGAATGGCCTGCCTGCTCGGCGGCCATTCGATACCATCCTGCCGCCTCCGTCGCGTCAATTTTAACACCGGTCCCTGTGTCAAATCGCCACCCGATATGCACCATGGCAAAATAATCATTACGCTGGGCACGATTATAGAGTTCCTCTAGAGCAGCGTTTGGGCTGCTTTGTAGATTGGGTTTGCGCCAGTCAGTAGGGTCGGTGGTTTCACAGGAAATGAGCAATATTCCAACAAGCAAAGCCACAAACGTTTTGTGTAGCCTTTTATGTGTATGATCGCCTCCCTGCACCCCTACTAGGTTCTCAAAGATGATGGGATTAGCAAGATGGAGTCATTCACAGTACGATGCATTGAAAATTTGTTTAGTTTGTGGCAGGCTTTGGTGATGGGGAATTCATTTGGTAAACTTTTCCGGGTTTCTACCTGGGGCGAAAGCCACGGTGGAGGTGTGGGCGTGGTGATTGATGGATGCCCGCCTCGTTTGCCTTTGACTGAAAGGGATGTACAGCCCGAGTTGGATAGGCGTCGTCCAGGTCAGTCAAAAATTGTGACCCAGCGTGATGAGGCCGATCAGGTGCGAATAATTTCCGGTACGTTCAAAGGTAAAACACTGGGCACCCCGATTGCCATGTTGGTGGATAATGAAGATCAGCGTTCTGAGGCTTATTCCGAAATGGAAACCAAGTATCGTCCCAGTCATGCTGATTATACCTATGATGCCAAGTACGGCATTCGCGCGTGGCAGGGTGGCGGCCGGACTAGTGCGCGGGAAACGATTGGGCGGGTGGCGGCCGGAGCAGTGGCAAAGAAAATTCTTAAAAAACAATTTGGTGTGGAAGTTCTGGCGTGCGTGAGTCAGGTCAAAAATGTTTCTGCAGAGATTAACCCAGACAGTTTTACACTCAAGCAGGTCGAATCCAATCTGGTCCGCTGCCCGGATAAGGCGGTTTCTGATAAAATGATTCGCCTCATCGAGCGGGTACGCAAACAGGGTGATAGTGTGGGAGGAGTTATTACTGGCGTGGCCCGAGGTGTGCCTGCTGGCTGGGGCGAGCCGGTTTTTGACCGGTTGGAGGCGGACCTAGCCAAGGCGATGCTCAGCTTACCTGCATCCAAGGGATTCGATATAGGCTCAGGCTTTGAGGGGATTGCCCTTCAGGGTAGCGAGCATAATGATGTGTTTCGGATGCGAGGAGGCAGAGTGCGTACTGCTACCAACCGTTCGGGCGGCGTGCAAGGAGGGATCAGTAATGGGGAGACGATTTATTTCCAGATAGCATTTAAACCAACGGCCACTATTTTAAGTGAGCAGAATACTGTGAGTATTGAAGGTAAAAATGTTAAGCTCAAGGCACGTGGGCGTCACGATCCGTGTGTGCTTCCACGAGCGGTTCCTGTTGTCGAGGCAATGACCGCAATTGTACTGGTGGATCATGCCCTTCGTCATCGAGCGCAATGTGGCTCGTCTTAGTCCGGGCTTCTGCGTTTTAGCTTTCCACTCAAAACGGTACTGTTCACTTTGACCTTCTCACGGGCAAGGAAGACAAACCTGTCGCGCCGAAGCCGTAAAACCACCGCATAAGATGTGTTTCAAGCGGAGGCTATTCACCAAGGGATAATCGGCCCCACCACCAATCCCATAATTCGTATCCGCCAAAGACCCATACCACCGCTGCCAGGGCAATGTAGGGTCCATAGGGGATTATATTGGCGTTATCTTTTCGGGAAGCCATGATGAGGGTGCCTATAATGGCCCCAACCACCGCACTAAACATCAGGCTGAACACTGTGGCCTGCCAGCCGAGGAAGGCGCCGATGGCGGCCATAAATTTAACATCGCCAAAGCCCATGGCTTCACGTGGCACGATGACTTCAGTGGTGGTGACTTCCATGTGGGGGATATCACCAGGCTTAAATTCCTCTTTGCCGATTTTGGCTGACTCAGCTGTGATGGCAATGTCCTGATTCCATAAACAACGGTCGATGAGCTCAATATGCTCGGCGTGAAGGTTAATGGTGTCGCCCGACCGGTAAAAAATTTCCTCATAAAGCAGTTCCATGTTATCTTCCTCTTCCTCAGTTTCCATGTACATGGCGTGAGTGGCAAAGGTAACTCTTACCGGTTTCTCAGAGTTAAAGGTTTGTTTGCCAAAGAGTGCCTTGCCCACGCGAACCACCCCGTAAATGATAACTCCTCCGCAGATCATGCCCATAAAACTGTAAATCAAGGCAATGCCTCTGCCGGTCTCTTCATTGAGATATGCGCCATGCAATTCTGGTGCCGCCACAGAGAAGATGACTCCGGCGACCATTCCTCCTTTGGTCAGTTCATCAGGGATAATGAAGTGTTCGAGATCGATAAAGGTGGAGGCGATGAGTCCGCCTAATAGCGTGACCAAGGCCAATGTTACCAGGGCGGCGATGATGGGTTTTGCGATATAAGGGTCGGTGCCGCTGGCAAATTTGTAGTGAACCAGCAGCCACGCGCCAAGAAAAGCAAAGCCGGTTAAAAGTTCTACAAGGAAATAACGAACAGGGATAGGGGCCTCGCAGTCAGCGCACCTGCCTCTTTGCCAGAGCCAGGTCACCAGCGGGATGTTTTGATACCACCGAATGGTGTAATTGCACTCTGGGCAGTGAGACGGCGGGTTGGCGATGCTCATTTCTCGGGGCAACCTGTAAATCACAACGTTAAGGAAGCTCCCAACAATGCACCCGAACATAAAGAAGACGATCGAAAAAATCACCAGCGTGCTAGCCAGCCATACCACAAAATCAGCCATCGTAGATTTCTTTCCTTAATGCCTCGCGCATCGCGCCGACGGGCGCAGTTTGGCCGCTCCATATTTCCAGTGCCTTGGCTCCCTGATAAAGCAACATGCCAAGCCCGTTGGCATATTTGCAGCCCGCTTCCTGAGCTGCGATCAGCAGAGGTGTTTGCGAGGGGTGATAAATCATATCGTAGACTGCCCGGGTTTTATCCAGTGGAAAGATTGCAAGATCCAATGGCATCGGGTCATCTTTCTTTAATCCGAGTGATGTGGCGTTAATGACTAAATCGATCTCAGAATCTGGGTGGTCCACTTTCACGTTAACCGCCGGAAAACGATGATTGATTTCATTGGCAATGGCTTCAGCCTTACTTTGGGTGCGGTTAAGAAGATATAAATCCTTAACTCCTGCAGCTGCCAATTTGAGGGCTGCCACACGTCCGGCCCCGCCTGCCCCTAGCAGGAGGATGTTTTCTCCACGGACCTCCATACCTAAATCTTCTCGCAAACTTTGAGTAATCCCTTCTGCATCGGTGTTGAACCCATGGCTGCGGACATTCTTGGGTGCGTTTTCAAATTCGTGAATGGCCTGCCATTGGCCATCCTCCCGCTCCCCTTCGAAGAGGATGGTGTTGACCGCCCCCCATTCCCGGGCGCTTTCATCAAGAATATCTACCATATCCATGGCCAAGATCTTGTGCGGTACAGTGAGGTTAAGGCCGACATAATGCATGGCCTTTGCACCATTAATCGCCTTAAGCAGTTGTTCAGGGCGAACTTCTGCAGCGGTGTAGCGCCAGTCGAGGCTTAGAGCGGCAATGCCGGCATTCTGCATGGCCGGTGAAGCTGAATGATGCACAGGAAAGCCATATACCGCGCAGAGACGGGTTTTGGCAGTGAGAGGCTGGGCATGATCGGCCACGGGCAGAATGTAGCGGGACATGGCGTGCGGGTCGAGAGTCGAGTGGCTTGACGGAAGGCCGAGGCTTTCCCAAGATGACGCACCGATTAACCATGAGTGACAAGATCTT
>CAZAIZ010000167.1:0-4551 GCA_964485275.1 uncultured Pedosphaera sp. | reverse complement strand
CCAAGAACGGATGCAAGCGGAGCTTAACAATGCTGAGGATCACAAAAATGACCCCAGCAGCAAGAATCCAAAAAGGTGTATAATCAGGGGAAACAGCAGCTAGTAAGTTCATGGCAAGTTGTCCGTTCAGACGCTTGAAGGAAAAAGCACGCGATTCAACCTGTCGATTCTATTCGGGTCAAAGTTTTGCCAAAAATGACCATATCCGGGAGATATCAAAGTGCGCTGTGAATAAAACAACCCGATTAGACCACCGGCTTGCCGTTGCACAGAATCCATTTTTTTGCCAAATTGGCTTTGGAGCATTTTATTATCAGGATGTCATTACATTTTCACTCGTCTAGACTTGTCTTTGCCGTCCTCACTCTGTGGGCCTGTAGCGGGGTCACTACTGGCGCTGCCACGACAATCCGCAAAACCCCCGTGGTTCAGGCCGTCGCTAAAACCCTTCCTTCGGTGGTAAATATCCGTACCGAAACCGTGGTAGAAGTGCGAGATCCTTTCGCCGAACTGTTTCAGGATTTTTGGAATCCCTACTACCGGCAGCCACGGCAAGATATCCGACGCAGCTTGGGCTCGGGTGTGGTAATCGGCAAGGAGGGCTACATTCTTACAAACGATCACGTGGTGCGTCGGGCCACAAAAATTAAAGTTAAATTCGCTGATGGAAGCGAATTTAACGCAGACCGCGTCGCTTATGATCAACGGAGTGATCTGGCACTCCTGCGAATCGTAATACCAAAAGGCTCAGAAAAAGAATTTGAGGCGGTCGGTTTTGCCCGAGATGATGACCTGCTCCTTGGTGAAACAGTAATCGCCCTCGGTAATCCGTTCGGATTGGGAGGATCGGTTAGCCGAGGTATCCTTAGCAGCCGAGACCGCCAATCCCCACAAGCAGGGGAAGTACTCGATATGGAAAACTGGCTGCAGACCGATGCAGCCATTAATCCGGGGAACAGCGGCGGTCCACTCATCAATCTGGATGGAGAATTGATCGGGATTAATGTTGCAGTCCATAGACAGGGCCAAGGCATTGGATTTGCTATCCCAATTGCACGCGTGAAGGAAACCTTGGGTAAATTTTTTGCTCCTGAACAATTGCGAGGCCTCTGGTTTGGGGCTCGTGCAACAATTGATACCAATAGCCTGCGCTTGGCTCGCGTAGAACCCAACAGTCCGGCAGCCAAGGCAGGTCTTCAGCGTGGGGATACGGTGGTCCAGGTAAACGGCAATAATGTTAAAAACTTTGTCGACTGGGCGAAAGAGGTGGCAGGCCGCGGACTGAAAACCGTAAGACTAAAGATATTTCGGGGAGGGCGATTTCTCACCATTCCGGTTACTCTTGTGCCGGAAGAAAAAGTGTTTAATTCCGAGGCAATTAAAAACCGACTAGGAATAACCATTCGAAACCTAACCGAGCGCACGGCCGAGCAACTTGGAATGTCTTTTTATGGAGGATATCTGATTACCAATGTAGAAAAAAATGGACCTGGCGCAACTGCAGGTCTTAATTCAGGCAACGTGATTCAAAGGGTGGATAACAAACAGCCCGAGAGTCTAGTAGCCTTCGCCAAAGATATTCTAACCCGTTCAGCCGACGACACTGTCAACCTTAGTGTGGTATGGGAATTACGGCGTGGGGGGTTCATCCAACGCAGAGCCGGAGTGGCTAGGGTGAAAGTACGGTAATGACCGATCTTCAAGCCGATGCCAATCCCATGATTGAGGTGCAAAACCTCACAAAATATTATGGCAACAAAGCTGCCATCCATAACCTTTGCTTCTCTGTTCCTCGGGGAGAAATTATCGGTTTTCTCGGCCCAAACGGTGCAGGTAAAAGCACAACCATGCGCATCCTCGCCGGATATCTCTCAGCCTCCGAAGGCACCGCCCGAGTAGCAGGATTTGACGTTGCCAGAGAATCAGACATGGTGCGAAGACAGGTTGGATTCATGCCGGAGAATAATCCACTTCACGAAGATATGCGGGTAAGGGAATATTTAAAATTCCGCGCACGCCTCAAAGGCTTGGACGCCCAAAAAAGTCGAGAGAGAACCGAGGAAGTCATGGAGCAGTTTGCTCTGGGTGACGCGCGAAACCGGATGATTGGTGAATTGTCCAAAGGTTTTCGTCAGCGTGTAGGATTGGCTGACGCTCTCGTTCACGAGCCTGAACTGCTCATTTTAGACGAACCAACCATTGGCTTAGATCCTCATCAAATCAGAACCGTACGTCAGCACATCAAGGCAATGGGAAAACAACACACAGTCTTGATTTCCTCACATATTCTTCCAGAAGTAGAAGTCACTTGCACAAGGCTGTTGATATTCCATGAAGGCAACATTCTGGCAAACGACACTCCAGGTGCACTTGAACATGCTCTTGAAGGGCGACACCGCATCACGGTTGAACTCAACGCTCCTCAGGAGGACCTAAACCAAGCTTGGGAGGAAATGGCTGAAGTGGAACATCACCGGATTCTACCGGCCGAAGGAGACTTCCATCGATGTGCCTTGACTCCACGCGATGGAGAAGACTTGCGGCCAAGGGTTTCAGCACTCGCCAGAGCAAGAGGGTGGCCACTGCGGGAGCTCACGCGGGAGCGGCACACACTTGAGGACATTTTCGTACACATCACCCGCCCAGAGGAAGATTTCTGATGTCCGTGATCCTGACATTAACCCGCCGTGAATTGGCTGGTCACTTTTTATCCGTTCGCGGGTATGTAATCATGGCGGGAGTGCAATTGTTGCTTGGAGCAAGCCTGTTAACGGTGGTGTACCTGCTAAACGGGCGAGCATATGACTTGCCGTTCACTGAAAAATTCCCCCAGACTGAATTCTTCTGGCTTGTACTGCTAATGGTCTCCCCTGTGATTACGATGCATACATTTGCCCAGGAGAAATCAAGTGGCACATTTGAAACCCTAATGACAACTCCGGTATCAGACCTACAGGTCGTTCTAGCCAAATTCACCGGCTCATACCTGTTCTTCTTGATCGCCTTTCTACCAACTCTTCTCTACCCGTTTATAGTCAAACAGTATGCTCATGAAGCAGTGGCGGTAGATATAGGAGCGGTTTTCAGTCTGGGCCTTGGAATTGGTTTATTTGGTGCATTTTTTATGGCAATGGGCTGTTTCGCTTCGTCATTAACACGCAGTCAGATTGTAGCTGCAGTACTGACTTTTGCTGCAGGCACAGGTCTCTTCATCCTTGGATATTTGGTCGACCTGCGACCACTGGAAATGAAGTGGTGGCATATCACTCTTCAACACGTTTCGATGTTGAGGCACATGCAGGATTTTTCCACTGGGATTATCGATAGTCGACACATCATCTACTACCTCAGCTTAACCGGTATGTTCCTGTTTTTTACTCTTAAATCGATTGAAAGCCGCCGCTGGAAATGAGCAATAAGGATCTAGAGAGTTTTTCAGTTAAGTACCGGTGGAGCGGCTGGATCAACCTGTGGTGTGCTGCCCTAGCCGTTACAATACTGGCGATTGCTTTCAATTATTTTTCCCATCGCCACTATCAAAGAAAATCGTGGACGAACAATCTGAATCGTGAACTCTCCCAGCGAACGCAGCGAATGTTGGAAGATATGACCAACAGGGTTGACATCATCATTTTTTATGACCGCCAAGAAACAACCTACAGAATGGTTGAGGAGCTCCTGCAAAAATATGCCTATATAAATCCTGGCTTGCACATATCCAGTGTAGATCCAATCCAGCAGCCCAAGGAAGCGCGGTACATTCAATCCAAGTTCCGACTCAGCGAACAACAAAACAACCTTGTAATATTTGCATCCGAAAAACAGCATAAGATCGTCTCCAGCGGGCAACTCTCACAGATGACCCCTCGCCATGTTTCCGCTGAAGAACTCCAAAATATCACAGAACAAAAAGCCCCCAAGGAGGGCGGATTTGTAATGGAACGAACCGCTTTCTTTGGAGAGCGACTGTTTACCTCGGCATTACTGTCTGTTTCTTCCCAGGAACAGCCGACGGTCTATTGCCTGACCGGACATGGCGAACACAGCATTACCAACCTTAACAGCAGCGGATTCGGCGAGTTCGGCCAACTGCTTGGAGAAATGAACATACGAGTAGTTGACTTGGAACTCCAAAAAGCAACCAAGGTGCCGAGCGACTGTAAACTGCTGATCATACCGGGACCAAAAACTGAGGTAAACCTGGAGGAGCAACACCATATAAGCCGGTATCTGGAACGAGGTGGTCGACTCATGGTTTTATTAAACCACCGCTCAACAGGAGGTTTAAGTGATCTATTGAGATTCTGGGGCATATTGGTTGGTAACAATACAGTATTGGATTCAGATAATACTTTGGGTGACGGCTCCATAACATTACGCGATTACGTTCACCATCCAGTTGTCCAAACACTTCAGCGAGAGGATTTGCCCGTTCGTTTACTGCTGCCTAGAACCGTCAGTCTTCTGCCAAACACAGATCCGGTCGCAGCCAGCAAAAAGATGCATGCCCTCATCCAAACCGGACCAAAAGGCAAAGCCTATCGGAATTTT
>CAZAIZ010000166.1:3166-4557 GCA_964485275.1 uncultured Pedosphaera sp. | reverse complement strand
CGACAGGATGGTTGCCCCGTAGGAGCAGATCGCGTAGTCATCAAATTGAATGTCCACAAGTTTCAGAGTGGCAGTGGTTCGGGCAGTAACAGGAATAATGCGTGCTTCATTCCCTATTTGGCACAGTATGGCGTTTTGCTTCTCAGACATGTAGGAAACAGGGTTTCCCTTTACGTCATAGGCAATGGGACTACCCAAGTTCCCTTTGGCACGTCGGGCAGTGCGAAAAATGGTATTATCCAGATCCAGGAAAAGTATCGTCTCCACGTGCCAATTAAAAATATACGGGCTCTAGGTTCGGATAGGTCAGAAGCTGGGGAGGCAAAACGTGAGACTTTGACTCACAGCACAGAAAAACCTGATCATATTGATCCGGATGAGTGTTGTAGAGATAATTTGGTATTCCATCACCATACCCATCTTCGAACTCAAGAATTGATTCAATCCCTACTCCGGCCAATAGAGGCGAGCGTGTTGTTGATTGGAAGCAAACATTATGGCCTTCTGCCTCCAGCTTCTCTGCCCAACGAAAAGGGAGATACTGGAATTCGCCGGTGCCCAAAACCAGGATTTTTCCCTTTGGGACGGGCATTGCTTCGGGGTTGTATACGGGAAGGGTTTGAAGGGGAGTTCTGCCCAATGCGAGGTTCAAATAATCAGACTTGTCCTGCCCATTGCCGATGGCATTTCCAGGCAGTTGGCTTCTTTTATTTTCCTTTGTCGGTTCGAACCGCCATTGGCCGCTTGTAAGGGAGTGAAAATCAAATCTAAGATAATTATTTATTGGAGGGGGGCTGGACTCGGCCCAATCATGAATCACCAGATGGACGGCCATGTTCAGTTCCGGCAGTTGTTTGTCCAATTCGCTGACAATATTGAAAAAGGTTTTTCGTGTTGTGGATTCGTCATCGATGACAATTAATGTCCTGACACGCTTTACCATTTTTCGGATAGCAGGTTCTTGAGGCCAATACAGGTAGTGCTTGGGGGCATGACTGTGTTCTTCATCAAAAGAAACCGATTCGATTCCCTCCACTAAATAGCGGGTAGTGTGCGAGTAGAGTACATCTTTCCTTTGGGTTGAGTGAGAGAAAACCTCGTGAATCCCCTGAGAAAGCCCAACGGCCGCCTCGGCCAGCCCAACCACCAGTATCGGTCCTTCCAGCGAAGGGGGGATTTTAGCGGCCAATTGCTCCTGCGTGCGACGTAGGGAGCTCGGCTTGATAGCGGTGTATCTTCCCAGTACTTTTGACACAAAAACAAACCCACGTTTTGGATTTGCCCGTGCCGCAGCACCACAAAACTCTTCAAAAGGCTGATGCTCCTGATTGAGGGATAAATGCAACTCTCCGGTACGAAGGCTAAATTGGAGTCCGTTTTCTGTGAGATGA
>CAZAIZ010000166.1:2006-3066 GCA_964485275.1 uncultured Pedosphaera sp. | reverse complement strand
CCCCAGCTTTCGGTGTGTTCATCATCATCGATATCCTCAAACAGCTCGGGATCTTTTTTTTGTAGTTTACCGTTCCAGTATTGGAAGATAACGATACCAACAACGCAGACAACTGCAGCAACCAACAGGAATGATCCCGGCTGAATTTTTACTTCCCCGGACATGCCCCCGAAAGGGTGACTGGCTGTTAACACCCAGAATCCGACGATCGAGAAAACAAACATGAGCAGGGCCATGCTGATATGCTGGAAGATCAGTTTCTTTTCCTGAGAGATCAGTTTCCTGAACTTATCCAAACTCTCTGTATCCTTCTGTAGCTTCCATTTGATCATCACATAAAGAGGCGCAAAAAGATACATCAGGTAGATGTTTGCCAGATTGGATCCCAGAGGGTTTGCCACCCCTCCGGCCTTTCTCATGAAAAAGGCAGCCACCATATTGGCTAGTTCGGGGTTGTTGGTACTGGCGTTGATCACCAGCGTGCGACGCTTGTTTCCGAAGTACTTTCCGGCTAATCCGGCCGAAGCATTGACCATCATATCAGTGGTTCGGGGAATGAGGTGGAAGCAGAGGACATAGCCCAGGGCTAAGGTTTCAATGATAAACCAATGTTCGCCACCGTAGTTTGCATACCGGGAGGATTGAATCTGGTGTAGATTAACTAGATGTCCAACGATATCGATCATGGTTTATTTGGTGTGGGCAAACGGGGTAGTTATTCCTTTTGCGGGACTCACTGCAACGACTATTGCGTGGCTGGTGGGATATTGGGATTCTATCCAGTCGGTCCGGTTTAGATGGTTTCCAGCGATTCTACTCAATTTAGTGCGGTTGGGTCCGGGTGTTAACCCAGCTCAACTTCACAGTTTGCATCCTCCAGCCGTTTCTTGATGGCTTCTGCTTCGGCTTGTGGGAGATTTTCGGCAACTGTCTTTGGGAAATTACGCAACAAGTCAAAGAGATCAAACGACCTCAGGTCAGGTCGGCATTCCTGGAGTACTTTTTTGGCTTCGAAAGTGGAAATACCACACCCGGTAATAATCACTTTTACATTACCCGC
>CAZAIZ010000166.1:0-1906 GCA_964485275.1 uncultured Pedosphaera sp. | reverse complement strand
AGGAGCACCTTTACATCCTTGTCATAGGTGATCACCGAGAGCCAAACGGTCTGTTGTGCTTGCGAATCCTGTTTGAGTGAGGCAATGAGGTCTGCCACGCCCATATTAACCGCTTGAATTGGTGCCCCGGTCATCGAGCCAGAGGTATCTATCAGTAGGTAGACAGGTAATCGTTTGGTAGACATCGTTTCAGGTCGCGGAGTGCTTTAGGCTAGTCCAGATAGCTCATGGCCACGGTACGAACGGTTTCCTCCAGATCGCGGTCATTAATAGCCTCGCCAATACTCTGAAATTTCCAATCGTTATCCTTCCTGTAAAAACGACCCAAAATCATGGACACCTTGCCGGCAAAAGCTGGATCATTGGCAATATCCAGTTTGGCCAATACCTCATCTACCCGCTGAGGAGTTCCTTCATACAGGCGAATATGAGCGTAGGGGATGTCTTTGAAATCCTGACCCTGAAATGAGTTTAGGACAAATACCACATTGTTAACTTCAGAGGGGATACGTCCAAAATCCACTGTAATTACCTCATTATCCAAACCATCGTCTATCCCTCCGGCATCACCAGTGAGGTCATCGCCCGAATGGAAAACCGACCCGCAAGCCGATTGCAGATTGCCAAAGAAAACGAGTTCTTTCATCTGTTTACTGCCATCATACATTGCGCATGAGGCATCAAGATCAACGTCTTCCTCATTGGTGCCCCAAAGCAACCCGGGTTTGACAATCGTACCCCAGTTTACTCCAACGCAAATCTTGAGGATACTTGCTCCATTTTTTTCCAGTGAGATTCTTTGTCCCTTTTCAAGACTAATAGCCATAGTATTTTTTCTTTCTTAGTTAAATATTAACACCAAAATTTTGGCAGAGCGCCCGGAGTCCTCCCTGGAAACCCTGGCCTACAGCCTTAAATTTCCATTCGCCAGAATGGCGATACAACTCCCCAAAAATCAGGGCGGTCTCGATACTGAAATCTTCGGTTAAGTCATAGCGGCAAATCTCCGATTGATCTGCGGTATTAACCACTCGAATAAACGCGTTTCGGATCATGCCGAAATTCTGTCCGTTTTTTTCCGCATCATTAATTGTTACTGTGAACGCTACTTTGGTTACGTCCTGAGGAACGCCCGGCAATTGTATCTTCAACGATTCGTCATCACCTTCACCTTCCCCGGTAAGGTTGTCTCCTGTGTGCTCCACAGATCCATCTGAGGACCTTAACTGATTGTAGAAAATGAAATCTGCATCAGAGCGGACTTTTTCGCCCTCATTCAACATAAATGCTGAAGCGTCCAGATCGAAACTGGCTCCATCGGTTGACCTTTCGTCCCAGCCGAGACCGACCAGGATATTGGTTAGCCCCGGAGATGCCTTTTCGAGCGAGAGATTGCCGCCTCTTGTGAGTTCTACAGCCATATAACAGTGATAGTGGGTTGGGTTCCTATTCGGGTCGGGACCCGATTGCAGTTGACCGAGGGAGATATGTCAATCTAGAACAACTTCAATCGGCTGAAGCCAACTGAGGGGAGGCTACCAGTTAAGGGCATCAACTGCATACTGTAAACTGGAGCTATTTTTATAATTCCAGTCATCCGGTCAATTCTGCAACCAAAGGAGAATCGCCACAGTTCGCGGTCTGCAAAAGAAAACCAAATTTCTTTGGCTAATCCGGGAAGGTTTCGCGGCAATATGGTGAGGACTTCTGCCGCAGAAGCAGTTGAAATATCCTTGTTCAGGTGAGAGGATGCGTGTGATGCGTATTTGGATTGGCATGTTGTTGGTGGTGGCAGGCGCTTTGCCCGCGGCGCCCGTGGGTAAGGCAGTCGCGATGCTTTTTCAGGAGAGTTGCATCAAGTGTCACGGCAAGGATGGCAAGGTGAAGGGCAAGGTGGATTTATTGA
>CAZAIZ010000165.1:0-4561 GCA_964485275.1 uncultured Pedosphaera sp. | reverse complement strand
TGAGTGAACCCACCATCTCTTCAAGTCCGGCTTTTACACGGGCCCGATCACGAAGGCCCAACCATACCAGGAGAAAGAAAAACAAAAGCACCACCAACCCATGCAATAATAACGCAAATAACAGCCCCATTCCCTCCTGGGCGAGAAAAGAACTAAACAGGTTCCTTCCCCCGTGAGCCATCATGGCGAGCAACAACCCGGAAACCGGCCACAGCCAACGCCAACCGCTTCGGCTGGTTACAAACAAACCAAAGCCCAGCCCGGTAAACGCAGTAAAAGTAGCATGTCCCAACCCAAGCAAAAGGGTCCTTAAAAAATATACACCGAAAAAACCGGCACCACCAAATTTCTCGGCCGCACCCACGATGTAGAGAATATCCTCAGTAAAGGTAAATCCCAAACCAATAATACCGCCGTATACCATTCCGGAAAGTGGCCCATGGGTTTCGTGCACCCGCCTGCGCGAAAAGAAATAGATCGCCAAGAGCCCAAATGCCTTGGCTGGCTCCTCAACCAGAGGCGCAAGAAAGGTCGCCGCGGTATTCTCCACCAACACAGAACCCTGTTTGGTATCCAGAGGATTGAGTGCTGCAGCAAGAGCCTCCTGCCCCAAGAGCCCACCGGCCAACGAGGGAATCACCGCACCCACTGCACCCCAAATCAGACATAAAAACAATAACCACCAGGGCTCGGGCATATAACGATCCACCGAACGGATCACAACAAAATACAAGGCCACTAGTGGCACCACAAACAGGATCGCCATTATTGACCAGAACATACGCCGCAGGCTATCTCAGGAAAAGTGAACCTAAAAGCCTAGCGGGAAGCAGAATCAAAACCAGGCAAAGGCGGAATAGCGGGGGTCTTCGCCGGTGCCTCCGAGGGTGAAGTCGCAGGAGACCCAACCGTTTTCCCCTTCGAGACGGGCGAAGCACAACCGATCAAAACCAAGGCGCACACCGTTCCCAAAAGAAATTGTTGGTAGGTCATAGAAAAGACGCTAAAGTGCGCTAGCCGTTGGCAACAACGGCCACTTATTGGCAACTATTCTCAATTTATTCACAATGAATTCCCCGTTCAAAAACCCCTCCCGTCGTGATTTTCTATCCTACGGCGGACTAGCAACTGCAGGAAGTATTCTCACCCTAAAAACTGATGCATCACCCACCCCTGCTACTGAAGATGTTCATGGCTACGTGAATTATCTGAAGGTGACGGGACAGGCAATTCAGCCCGAAGGCAAATTCAAATCCACTCATCCCGATATTTTGGGCCCCTTCTGGGCAAGTGGAGCTCCTTTCCGGGGTAAAGTTACTGCGCCTCGTGCGCCCGGTGAGCTAATGGTGATAAGCGGTCGCATCTGGAGCCACGCCAATAAGAAGCCTATTGCCAATGCCCTGCTGGATGTCTGGCAAGCGGATCATCAGGGCGTGTATGACTTTCAGACCAGTAAACGCCCGGACCCACGACCCAGCCTTCCTACTGCGCGCAATTTCAGTGGCGGCAAACAACCGGCCAAAACTGATTTCAAAAACCGCATCCGGCTAATGACCGATGAAGAAGGTTACTACGAATACGAGACCATCAAGCCGGGGGCCTACGGCGTGGGTAATTCCATGCGTCCTTCGCACATTCACTACATGGTACAAGCCGCCGGACACGCAACCGTTATCACCCAATGTTATTTTAAGGGCGACCCACATATTGCAAAAGACCCATGGGCAAGCAAATCACCCCTTATCATTTCACTGCAGAAAACAAAAAATGAGTTTGGGCAATATCTGACCGGCCAATTCGATTTGGTGCTGGGTGCCGTCGACGCATAAAAATCCAAACCGTTTTTTTTTGGAGAATTTATATATAAGACCGATGGCAGACAGCCCGCATGCTGGACAAATTAATCAAATTCCTTAGCCGCAGGCAAAAACCGGCTTATCAATCTGGCACGAATCTATTGCTGATACTGGTGCTTTCGGTGGTAATCGGGGCTGGCATCGCCTACGCCACAATCGGCTTCATGAAGTCCTTTGAGCGGGTGGTCAACTGGGTCTACTTCGACTGGAGCGAAACGCCCAGCGGTCGCTATACCCATAAATTTGATGCACGCAACAAATTACAGTTTGATTTTCGCGGAGACAACAAACACGGTCTTGAAGGCTTATTGCTAACGCAATGGGCGACTAAAGGTAAATGTTCAATCGTTACCACACGCAATGGCGTCCGGCTGAAACCAGTTGTCAGTAAATGGGAATACACAGATGACCTGGTTAGCATCCGTTTGGAGGATCAGAATTCCAGTACAATCATTCTGGAATTTACCACAAATGATTTGCTGCCCGCTGGAGAATCCATTCCTTATATTGCGGAATATCTACCAAACCCGGACTACAAAGGAGCCCTCCTCTTCAAGTACAAGCAAGGTTCATTCACAGATATCCCCAAGTGGCACATTTTGACTGCTTTAACAGGGGGAGGTCTATTTATTGGTTTCCTGTACCTTGCCCTGAAACTCCCGCGGGCGTTTGGCCCCGCGGACGCCATCATAGCCCGAATCAACAACGATGGCGTTATGCCGATTCGCGAGGGCATCTCCACTGCACTCATCTGCGCAACTTCTATTGGTCTTGGTGCATCAGTCGGACGATATGGCCCAGCCATACACCTCGGAGCCACACTCGGTTCCGGTTTCGGGCAAGCCTTCAAATTGGGTCGAACCAACACGATGACTTTTCTTGGCTGTGGGGTAGCCAGTGCCATTGCCTGCTCCTTCAACACGCCAATTGCCGCGGTAATTTTTACGCATGAGGCCATTATCGGCCATTACTCACTCCGTGCCTTTGCCCCCATCACCATCGCTGCAGTTGTCGGTAACGCCGTGGCAATTCATCACGGCCGTATCTTCGATGGCTTTCAGAACCTCACTCCAGCTGCCGACTTAAGCCTTGGGCAATACCCGTTGTTTGTAATTGTTGGCCTCATTTCGGGCCTGTTGGCCATTGCATATATGCGAAGCATCCTATTCGTTGGAAAGGTTGTTAAGGAGAAGAATATTCCTTTATGGAGTCGACCCATGCTCGCAGGACTAACCATTGGTCTTGTCGCTATCTGGCTGCCAAACCTTCTTGGACTGGTAGAGGAAACCACCACACAAGTAATCCAGGATCAAGGTGTTGAGTATGTATTTCACATTCTCTGCCTGTTAATCGTATTCAAAATAGCTTCCACCGCTCTCTGTCTAAGTTGTGGCATGCATGGAGGAGTGTTTGGCCCGGCCCTATGTATCGGCGCGATGGTGGGTGCAGGTTTGGCGTTGGTTTATAATCCCGATTACTACCAAATTTTTACCCTTGCCGGAATGGGAGCCTGTATTAGTTCGGTGGTCGGGGCTCCCATTGCAACCATTCTGATTGTATTTGAAATAAACCAAAACTATTCCGTGGCCACAGCCGTGATGGTCGCTGTGGCAATCAGTAATCTTGTCACCAACAAATATTTTGCACGTTCCTTCTTCCTGTTCCAGGTCCAGGCGGCCGGCTTCGACATCAATGCCGGGCGTGAAGTACTCATCCTTAAACGTCGGCGCATCCGAGAAGTTATGGAACAACAATACTTCACCATCGAGCCAACTGCCGAGCTTAACACCGTCGAGGAATCACTACTCGCAAACCCCGAAGCTGATCTCTATGTGACTGATTCCGAACAAAAACTGATCGGCGTAATTACTCTGGCCAGTGCGTGGGACGCACTTAAGGCCGGAAAACAACAAACCGCCTCGGAACTAGCTGTAATGCCTGAACATATATTAACAGAGGAAACCGACCTCAACCGTGGGTTTGAGATCATTGAGGAGTTCGTCGGCGTCAGTATCCCGGTAGTGGAAAATACTGATTCAATGCGAATGACTGGGATTATCCACGAAGCAAACATTATCCAGGCATACAATGAGGCGGTTAAAAAAGCCCGGGGAGAAGAGCTGGGGCTGGAATAAAGCGACCAAAAAGACAACCGTAAGAGTTGACAGAGCCGTTCTAATCAGTACGTTTAAGAAGGAATTGGTCAATGTTGGCCAAAAATCCGGTTTTTGGTAACATACCGCGGCAGGATGCCGTCTAAAGGATAGGGATTTGTGTCTTAATAGGGTTTAAACCGCAAAAGAAGCCATGCGCACAATAGTAATCAGCCTTTTTGTTGCTCTCTGTACCATAGCACCCAGTCTTTTTGCCCAGTTCACCATGGGTGGCTTGGGCACTTCCATGGGTATGATGGGCGGACTTCAGGGGATGGGAATGGGCGGATATGGTAACGCGATGGGCAATGCGCAAGGCATTGCGGGCATGGGTGGCATGGGCGGCATGAATCAAATGGGTGGTATGGGCGGCATGAATCAAATGGGTGGTATGGGCGGTATGGGTATGGGTGGTATGGGCGGTATGGGTATGGGTGGTATGAATCAAATGGGTGGAATGGGCGGTATGGGTATGGGTGGTATGAATCAAATGGGCGGCATGGGCGGTATGGGTGGTATGAATCAAATGGGTGGCATGGGCGGTATGAATGG
>CAZAIZ010000164.1:0-4571 GCA_964485275.1 uncultured Pedosphaera sp. | reverse complement strand
CCATGCACTGCTCTTTAAAGGCAAAAAAGAGGGTGGAGGAAAGGTGACTGCGAAGATGGATGGCAAGATGCATCAGGCTGAATTTGGTTACTTTACCCCGAACATGCCCACCAGCGCCACGATCTGCTTTGAGGACAATGGTACGATAACACCATATTGAAGCGCCATGAGGTGATTTGAAAAGAAAATGAAACAAATACTGATGGTTCTTATGGCATTGCTGATGGTTGGTGCCGGTTGCAAAACCGGTAAAGTAGATTCTTTACGTGTTGAACCACTGAGACAACGACAGATTACCGATGAAGAGCTTCAGGCAATTTCAGATCTGCATGTAGCTGCTGAGGAGGGGGATCTCGCTAAAGTCAAGCAGTGCCTCAAGGAGGGGACGGATATCGATTGTGTGGCCGGGAAGGCTTCTTTTAGAATATTACACAAGGCGGCTAGAGCAGGCGATAAGGAGATGGTGGTTTTCCTTATTCAACAACGGGCTAACATTAACGCATGGTCTATAGACGGGACTCCATTGGATTTGGCGATCAAAGAGGAACACTTTGATATAGAGCAATTGCTACGCGAACACGGGGGCAAGACGGGTAAAGAATTAGACGGTTTGGAAAAATGAAACCAAAGATAAATATTCTCCTGCAATTTGTTCCGGTTGTTCTTCTATTGGGAGTCTTGGTTTCTTGTGCGTCGAAATCGGTTGAATCGATTATTGGAGGGAAAGAAGTCTATACGCTTATAGCCGAACTTCACAAGGCGAAGACTTGTGAAGTGTATCGGGTAGACGATTCCTATCCGGGAGAAACTAAGCTTAACAAAGGTAATAAGGTCCACGGTTTTTTCATTCTATCGGAATCCCGGCCGATGAAGGATGATGTAAGAAAGGCATTGTCTCAGATTCTTTTGAAACCGAATACCTACTTTGAACATGCCGTTCCCGTAGATTGTGCGTTCCGTCCAGGAATTGCCTTTCGCTTTGCCAGCGGGACGATAGAGGTGGATCTACTCGTTTGCTTTAGTTGCAACGAGTTGAGGTATTACTTGGATGGGAAGAGTGCAGGTGGAAGTCACTTTAAATCTCCAGAGATACTGGCACTTACAAAAAAGCTTTTCCCTAATGACAAAAAAATTCAGGCACTGAAATGAAGCTATTTACAGACCCTCTTAAAGGTTTACTGACAGTGCTGTTGTGCGGTGCGTTTTTTATGGGGGAAATCCGGCTACTCGCAGCAATAGCTCCACTGAGCCAAAAGCAATTGGATGAACAATCGGAACTCATCGTCACGGGTATTGTGGGGGCCACTGAGTCCAAGGTTCAAAAATCAAAAATTGAGCGGGCCTTGGGCATTCATCGTGACCGGATTTACACAATTAAGCTTGGGCTGATATCCCTTCATAAGAGCCCCCCGCTTGAGCAGGGCTTAGGATTTAAGGAGCAACTAGTCGTTGAGGCATGGCGACCAGTCACTCGCATTCCTCCCTTGCCGGGGTTACAGGGGCATCAATCGATTCCAAAGAAGGGTGATTTGGTTAAAATGTATTTAAAGTGGAACAAAAAAAAGGCAGTCTGGGAGCCCTTGATGCCAAATGGAATTGAGATTCCAAAGAAGGACAAAAAATAATGTGAAAGCACGTTCTGTATGCATACTAATGTTGTTTTTGGTTTGCTTGGCCCATGCCGAGGAAGCTTACCAGGCTACTGCTAAGATATGGGAAGCAATGGAGCGAAAGGATTGGAATACAGCGATTGCTCGCGCTGACAGGGTGATTCGTATCTGGGGGCCACAGGCTAGGCGCACTAATGATCAACTTAAAAAATATGCACCGGCCAAAGATGCAAAAAAATACGGTAACCTCAATGAAGTGGGGGCATCACTTCTCTTAAAGGGTGATGCCTTGAGCAGGAAAGGGGATAAGGCCGCGGCAAAAGTGGCCTATCAGACATTGCTCGATCAATATACCTACGCTCAGGTGTGGGATCCAAAAGGGTGGTTTTGGAAACCTGCTGAGGAAGCTCGAAAGAAGCTCGTTTTATTGCAGAAGGAAACGACTCCAAGCCTGAAGGTAGCTAAACCACATTTTTCGGCTGCCCAATTAAAATTACCAGGGAAAAAAGGAATTTGTTTTTCTATGCGCGCAGCTGGCGAAGAGGGATCTGCTCAAGAAAACTTGCCGCGACTCAAAAAAGTGAATCCCTATTGGAGTTATTCCTGGGGTTGGGATCAAGTGGCCGGTCAACCTTCTGAAGTAGAGTTCGTTCCAATGGCATGGGGGGCGTGGTCGAATGATGGTTTGCGAAAGGGGCTTCATTCAAAAGTGGTGCCCTATATTAAATCAGGCAAGGTGAAGCGTTTCCTGGGGTTTAATGAACCTGATAAATCCGATCAGGCCAATATGTCCTATAAGGCAGCCTTGAAGTACTGGCCGATTCTCGAGTCTCTCAATGTTCCCTTATGTAGTCCCGGCTGTGCCAACCCTGAGGGATTAAATGATGGGACCGTACAGGGAGTGAACAGTTCATGGATGGTTGATTTTATGCGGGAGGCCGACCGGTTGGGATACCGTGTGGATTATGTGGGGGTGCACTGGTATGGCGGTACCGACGCAGCAGACTTTAAGGCCAAGATGCGGAGGATTTATGAAAAGTATGGAAGGCGACCCTTGCTGATAACTGAGTTTGCTCCGGCTGATTGGCAGGCCAAGACACCATCTCAAAACCGCATGAAAGCACCCTACGTTCTGGCTTTTATGAAGGAAGTGCTTCCCTGGTTGGAAAAACAGGATTGGGTGGCCGGATACGCCTGGTTCTCTTTCGAGCCTCATGAACCCCATGGTCATACCTCCTCGTTGTTTAAAAAAAACGGGGATTTATCTCCGCTGGGTCGTTTTTATAAAAGTGTTACAACCCGGAACCCGGACGGTGATCAATCCATAGGGAAATGATTTTTTGATTTAACTTAAAGGTATTTCAATAAATTCAATAACCACCAACAAATAAATGAAAAAAACAATACTTAGTCTATTGGCCCTAACACTTGCTCTCTCCTCTTATGGGTTTGAGCGGGATTATGTGAAGCGTGCAATGCTTACCAAGAATCAGGAAAAAGAGGTGATTGCCTTGGCCCAGAAATGTGGCATCAAGAAGATTTCCAAAATTTCCACCTATAACATGTTTCCATCACCTTTCCGCGGGGTGCGCGTGCAGGGGGCTGAGCAGATCAAGGGACGTGAAGTGTCCTATCAGGTTTTGAGTGTGAGTTACGGTGAATGGTTGCAACCGGGAGCAAAGCCTGGCAAGGGGCACGTGCAGTTGGGTAACTTCTGGGCAGGTAAGCCTTATGCACGTAAGCAAACCATTCTTAAAGTAGGGAAAAAGGAATATCGGGTCGGGTCCATAAACAAAATGAAACCTGAAGAATGTGAATCCATCCTGGGCATGTTCCTGAATGGGGAATTTGACCATACGCCTGCAGTGAAGGAGAAGAGCCTAGATCAGGTGGACTGGAGTAGTCCCAGTCGTTTTTCCAAGCGCGGAGAAAATATTTCCATTGGGTTTCTGCATAAGGCCGGTCCTGGGGGAGGATTCTTTGATCTTCAAGTCAAGCTGGTGGGAAAAGAGCTCACCATCACCCAAATGTTTCAGGCGATCCCCTAATGGTAAGCTGACATAGGTGCTGATGAATGGAGTTGCTGTATTATTAACGGCACTTGCCCTCGGGCTTGTGCCGTCTGTTTTGGCCAAGGATTCACCGCCTAATGTGATCTTCTTTGCTGTGGATGACTTATGCGATTGGGTCGGGACAATGGGGTACACCCAGGCAAAAACGCCCAACATGGATGCACTGGCTCAAGGAGGGATTTCATTCAATAATGCCCATTGTCCCGGGGTGTTTTGTGCCCCCTCAAGGAGTGCTATCTTTACCGGTAGGTTTGCTTCAACAACCGGGTGCTACCGAACCGAGATTTACTTCCATAACCACCCTGAATTGCGTCCGTTGCAGGTGAGCTTTTCCAGGGCGGGGTACGCGACCTATGGAGCGGGCAAACTCTTTCATCATCCGGCTGGTTACATCGATCAGCGTGGCTGGACCGAGTTCTTTTTGCGCAACGAGGCGGCCAAACACGAAGGTTGGCCTCTGGATTCGTGGGGCAAGGATACCCCCTTGCCTAAGCCTTTCCCAAACAGCATCTATAACCGGGGTCGCCAGATCACCGGGGGGATGTTTCTGGAATGGGCAGCTCTTGCCGACGGTCAGGAAGAACAAATGGCCGATACCAAGCGGGTGAATTGGGCCTGTGATGTTATCAGGCAAAAACATGAAAAGCCCTTCTTTCTGGCTGTAGGGCTTTATGCACCGCATTTCCCAAACTACGTGCCAAAAAAATATTTTGATATGTACGATCCAGAAAAAATCAAGGCTCCTCTCTATAAGGAGGATGACCTGGATGATTTACCTCCTCTTATAAAGCGCAGAAAGATAAACAGAAAGCGTCAACACCATGACCGGTTGGACGCACTGGGTGGAGTGGAGCCTGCCATTCACGGTTATCTGGCTGCTGTTTCCTAT
>CAZAIZ010000163.1:0-4606 GCA_964485275.1 uncultured Pedosphaera sp. | reverse complement strand
CAACAACAGTTGCAGCCACCGCAGCAGCAACAGGGAGGAGCCCAACAACAGGGGCCAGCTCAACAACAGTTGCAGCCACCGCAGCAGCAACAGGGACAATTACCGATTACTAACCCAGGGGGTGGGCCCGTTGTTGGGATACAGGCACCTATGCCGCGGCGTTAAAGGTGTGACAAGGGGCTCTTAGGGTTTAATTTCAAACAGCCAAGCCAAGAGGTCTAGTACTTCTTCTTTTTTTATCTGATTGAGTAATCCCGGGGGCATAATGGAAATGCCTGATTCTGAACGTTCCAGGATATCGGCCTTTTGAACTTTTGTGATCTTATTGGGGCTTAGTGGATTCTCAGCCAGTTGCAGGGTGGGCTCGCGGTAGTCAAGATTCGGGATGATTTGACCTGCGAGACTACGCCCGTCCTTCAATTTTAATACAGTCATTTGATAATTTTCTGCAATGGTTTTTGAAGGATCCAGTATTTCAGTGAGCAATGCCTTTGGGCTAAAGCGCCGGGATAGATAGGTTAGGTCCGGGCCGATGGGATATCCTTCATTTCCTTTTCGGTGACACCGACTGCAGAGGGCGAGGTGGAAAATCTTTTTACCATTATCGGGGTCAGTGTTCTCCAGATCCAAGTCATTTGCAAAGTCTGACTCTTTCCACTGTTTGATAAATTTTCTAGACGATAAATCAGGCATGGGGGGCAGGGCGGGCTTGTGGTTGAGCTCCTGCTTGAGTTCCTCCTTTTCCTTTTGCGTGAGGGTGGTAGTGACATCCTTTCTGATTCGGTCCAGAGCCTGGGGCAAGCCTCTTCCGCCAAGGAAGGTGGCATATTCATTAAGAATCTGAAAATAGATTCGTCTCTTCTTTAGAGACCATCCTTCCTTCGCATGCCTCAGGTGGTAGAGGTAATGAATGCGTTCACGCTGGTCATTGCTCGCCTCTAGGAGCCTCATGGTTTGGGGTACCGCACTAACCGGGTCGAGTTTTATCATGATGGGTGCTAGGTACTGATTAAGCTCAAAGGATTTTCCGGGAAACTCAGGCTGGAGAGCTTGCCGGATTATTTGCAGCGTTTCTAAGGGTAATTGGCCCTGTTCCATGGCATGGCCGAATGCGTATATGTGGTTAAGTTTTTCATTTGGCCGAAGAGGGTGTTCCATAAAGCGATTGGCTTCGATACTGAGCTGCTTGAGGTGATCTTCAGAAGTCTTTGGATTGAACCGGTATATCATGGATAAGCGAGAGGTGCTCCGGGGTTTTTGGAGGCTGAAAACTTCAGGGTGGTGGTGCCGTGCATACTGTTCTGCCAATTTTGTACGTTCACCTGTCAGCCAGTTCGTATTGGGCAACCTTAGATCTTCTGGAGGGCTAGCATCATGGAACAATTCAAATTTTCTTCGAACGGACCTTTCCTCTTCGCCGGTTCTTTTGCGGTGTGTTTCTGCAGCTGACAGTTTACGGGGGGCGGGAATCGGCTTGCTGTAATGAACCCGGTAGAGCGCACTTTGGGTTTTGCGGCCGCCGGTGACAAAATACATTGCCCCATCGGGTCCAAAATCCAAATCGGTCAGGTTAAGCGGCTGGCCTCGAAGGAATTCTTCAGCTGCACCAGTGTAGGAGGATCCGCGCGGTATGAGGTGCACCGCTAGAATACGGCCATAAGTCCAGTCCAGTGCATAGAGGGCTTTGCGGTAGTCTTCAGGGAATTTGCTCTTAGTGCCGAAGGCAACGCCGGTGGGCGATCCTTTGCCGATATCAATCATGGCTTGTGCGTTGTCCGGATGATCCGGGTAATAGGCGGGCCAGCTTCCGGTTACAGCGCGCCAACCGAAGTCAGTGCCGCTGGTCAGGTGATTGATTCGTGTGGGGCGATACCACGGGGTTCCCATGTCAAACTCCGCGTCCGCATCATAGGTAAAGGCCTCACCATCAATATTAAAGGCAATACCGTAGGGATTACGTAGTCCGCTGCAGAAGATTTCCCGATTGGTCCCGTCGGGGTCCATGCGAATGACGTGTCCTTCATTGGGCCGGAAAGGTTTGATATGTTTGCGTAATGGCGAGGTGCGGTCGTGGATATCTGCTGGCAGCTTGATTGAATCACCATGGATGGCGTAGATTTTGCCATCCTTGCCCAAGGCCAATCCGTTGCGCCCGTGGCCAAATCCCCCCTCACTGGCGTGCAGGAGTTTCTGCTGGTCAAACAATCCATCACCAGTGGTGTCTTGCAGGCGAAAGATGCCCTTTGATTGATTGGCGTTTACGTAGAGGCTGTTGTGGGCATAGAGCAGGCCACGGCATTCGCGCAGGTCGGTATTGATGATTTCAGTGCGGGCGATCCGGGTGCGCTCCTTGTTGAGTGTGTACCGGATAATCCCCTTGTCTTCGCGGCCGATTGAAAGCCTCCCCATCTCATCTATAGCCAGGCTCACCCAGGATCCTTCATCGGGGCCGGCTGAATGGATTAAACTGGCTTCAAAACCCGGAAGAAGCTGAAAGGTTTTGGGATCGGTGCCTGCCTTGGTTCCTGAGGCTCGTTTCCACTGGGTATAGTCGTCGGTCTCGTCTATTCTTAATGGGGGTAGTGACCACCATTTTTCCTTGCCTAAATCCCCTTGGCTTTCCACTTTTCCCAAAGGGCTTTTCCATTCGGGTGAGGTTTGGATCGAAAAACTATTACCGGATTCATCCTTGCCGTTCAATTCTAGGGCTATGGCAGATGATTTCGATGGACTGCTTGGATTGGCCTTAATCCATAGTTCGTTTCTTCCCTTTCGAAGATAGGGGAGGGCATCAAATTCAATCTTCGCCTCTTTTGCAGAAATACGACGTGCCATGGCCCCATTGATTTGCAGGGTGCCACTTGTTTTCTCAAAGATCAACCGGACCGAACCCGAGACAGGTTTGGAATCCAGTTCGAATGAGGTATGGAAAATCCATTCCCTACTGGCTGGCCCAGTTGGTTGGGCTGCGTTTATCCGGATCCAATGTGGGCCGGCGTGGAGGCTTAGGGCAAAAAGAAACAGCGGGGCAAATAACCAACGCATGGGCATGGGGTTAGTGTAGTTCACAGCCCTCAAAGGGCAAGCATCCCCATT
Organism: uncultured Pedosphaera sp.; assembly: GCA_964485275.1. Lineage (GTDB taxonomy): Bacteria > Verrucomicrobiota > Verrucomicrobiia > Limisphaerales > UBA1100 > UBA1100. The sequence goes on along the minus strand of CAZAIZ010000163.1, from coordinate 1,510 downwards.
AACGTTGCTGGAGCAGAAACGTGACTAGGTCACGTAATTCTCCAAGACTCATCGTGTAAACCAGGCCCGGAGGCATGAGTGATGTGTGCAGTTCCTGCTTGGCCTTGATTTTACGCTTGTTGATGCGGAATTCCTTTCCGTCAATCCCAAGGTAAGCCTCGGAATTTCCTCCGCGACGCATGGCGATGCCGGTATGAGTTGTGCCATCGTCCATGGTGATCACCCACGGGCGGAGGTAGGGCGATACCTCTTTATTTGGATCAAGGATGGACTCGAGGATTTTCACTCGAGTCATTCCACGGCCAATAAATGTTAAATCTGGCCCAACGCGAATACCGCGTTCGTTGATTTGGTGGCAATTCCCACAGGTGGCAATCCTGCGGTTAAAGAAGATTCGCCGGCCGGTATCGGGGCTGGCTTTGCCGGGTAACGCATCGAGTTCTTTTAGCCAGGAAGCTGTATCTTGAGGGGAAGGGTAGTCGGCGACCTTTGGTGGCTCTCTTTGAGCCAGACTGCGTTGCGCCTCCGCATGTAGTAATGGGATTTTTTCTGAGGAGATGCGCTTGAGAAGATTATTGGCATTATTATCCGTTGGGCTGGCTGCCCCCAGTGCAGCAACGGCTTCGAGTCGATCATGGATCCTTGCCTTGCTATCAAGTACGAGCATAGACAAGGCACTTGTGGTGTGCTCGGAAGGATGGAATCGGCTTTTCCAGATCGCTTCCAGTCGCAGCTTGGTGTTGGGTGATTGAATCCAGCTGGCAAGCTGGCCGGTGTGGATTGCCTTGTGGTTATCGGGGAAATAACGAAGTACGTTGGCCCGCAAGGAATCAGGGGTGCTTGGGTTGCGTAGTAAAGGTAGGGCAAATTTCTCATTAAATCGGTCAGGATTATTGCGCTCATCAAGAGCATCCAAGGCGGCGAGAGCGGCCTTAAAGATTCGAAAACTGTTTTTGGGGTTCTTGAGGTGTAATTCCACGGCTTGCCTGTTTGGCTCTATTCCTTCCTCAGCCGTCCAACGGAGGAATTCGAATAAAATGTCCGGGTCATTTTCAATCAGCTTCTTAAGCTCCGGTTGGCTTGGGTTATTTTTGCCAATTCGCGCAGCCAGATAGGCAGGGCGGGTGGCTCGAGATTCAATACTGACCAAAGCTGCTTGTCTGATGAAAGGGTCGGGATCATTAAGGGCCACCTTGAAGATGGATTGGCCTTTTTGGGTTTTTCCCTTGCGTAGAGACTGTAGTTTTTTTTGGTCGTCGCGAAGGTGTGACGGTTCACTCAATCCCTTGGCATTGAAATTCTTGTTGGGGCGAATACGCCAAAGTCGTCCTTTTTTGTTCAGGTTATAGGAACTGCTCCCCCAATCACTGACATAGAGGTTTCCGTCCGGAGCCATAGCCATGCCGACAGGGCGAAAGCTGTCATCGCCTTGAATGAGTGGAGACATTCTGGCAGTGACTGAAGAACCTTTACGGGCAAGTGTGTAGCTCTCCACACGCTGATCGCCCCA
>CAZAIZ010000162.1:2635-4607 GCA_964485275.1 uncultured Pedosphaera sp. | reverse complement strand
CCGGCCGCCACGCTGAAGAACGAGTTATAGGCCTTCTCCGGGTTCAGGATGATCGGCATGGTTTTATGAGCTGCGCGCGCGGTAATATTCATTAACGCATCACGCGCACCCGAAGCCATTCCCACACCGATCCAAGGCAGGATACCGGGAATAGCCTGCCCAAGCTGGTAATCGATAGTGATATTTTGGGGCGAAAGATTGGCGCCGGAAATCCGGTACTGGCCGAGGGAGCCGCCCCAAGTGGAATGTCCACCGCCGGTACAGCGACCTGACAGACCCTGCATAATTGTGGTCTTGCTCTTTAAAGGTTCCAGAGCCGCGAGCCCCTTGGGCAGCTTGTGCTGCGTGAGATCGATCGATTCAAATTTTTCGCGGTCGGCATATTTTTGGAACGGAATACTCTCCGGACACGCCTGCACGGCATCAAAGCCGTTACTCTGCAGCACGAAAACAAACCGCGGCGGGCGCTCCTTACCCTCGGCATTAGCCATCACCCGCTGGATCATCGGGGAAAGCAGCATGGACCCCGCTCCCAGCGAGAGCCCTTTCAACATTTGACGGCGATTGGTCTTCATACAAATACTCCTAATCAAGGATTTATTATGAGTTAGAAGTTACAGATTATCAATTATTCATTCAGCGAGAAACGTCGAGGTCCAGACTTGCTGTAAGAGGATAGGCCCTATATTTTTTGCGGAGGCAAATACGAATGACATTGCATAAACAATAGCATGGCCAGTGCACGCACAAAAATTCGGGTTTTACGCGAGGATGACACGCTCGTGGCGGAATATCTATTGGGCGAGGGGGTGCACTCTGTTGGGCGGGACCCGGCCTCAGCGATCTATTTGGACAGCGAGTACATTTCCAACGATCATGCCCGGCTCTATCTGGGTGCTACAGGCATTGAAATTGAGGATTTGAATAGTAGTACCGGGACTTTCCTCGATGGAATAAAGGTACGCGGCAAGCTGGACATTAAACCCGGCCAACAGATTAAAGTCGGCGATCTACTGGTGGAGTTAACAGGCGAAAGTGCCGGCGAACTGGGAGCAGGATCCACTCTGGGAGCAGGCAGATATACACTAATGCAGGAACTGGGCCGTGGCTCCATGGGAACGGTTTGGCTGGCCAAGGACAACGAGTTAAAGGAGGAGGTTGCCATCAAGTTACTGGCGCCTGAGCTCTCTGGTGATGCCGTAACGATAGCCAACCTGAAGCGGGAGGTCAGCAAGAGCCGGAAGCTCTCTCACAATAATATTATCCGAATCCACGACTTAAGCAATCTTCCTGGTGAAGTACCTTTTATTACATTGGAATATGTCAGAGGCAGCAACATGGATGCGGTGCGCCTGTATCAACCTGACGAATTGATTTCGTGGGAACAGCTGCGCTCGGTGATTCTGCAGCTGTGTGATGCGCTTGAGACTGCACACCAGCAAAAAATTGTTCATCGCGACCTCAAACCGGCCAACATCATGGTTGATGAAGAGTACAATGTTAAACTGGCAGACTTCGGTATTGCCGCCACGATCAACGAGGCGACCGCGCGCTCTTCAATGGCGGGGCTGGTGAGTGGCACCCTTCATTTCATGAGTCCGCAACAGCTGCGCGGCGATGATCCCAGAGCCAGTGACGATATCTATTCTTTAGGGGCAACCATCTACAATCTGCTCACGGGACATCCGCCGTTCAAGTCCGGTGACATCCAAAGCCAAATTACAGAACAAATACCGCCTTCAGTTTCCCAGGTACTCGAGGCAATGGGCCGGCCAAACGCCATACCCGATTATGTAAATACCATCATAAACGCCTGCTTAGCCAAGGAGCCTGAGGACCGCCCCCAAAGTGCCAAGGCTATTAAGGACTGGATCACATCCGAAGGGACCGACAAGGAGTCTCTCCCGAAAAAGCCGACCAAAACCTTTATCCGCAAGCAACGTCAAAACCGTCGCAGCGGGAAAAAAACTGA
>CAZAIZ010000162.1:0-2535 GCA_964485275.1 uncultured Pedosphaera sp. | reverse complement strand
CTGAAAGGATGTGCAATCTTGTTCGTTTTAGCGGTACTAGGTGTCATCGCCACCGCTGTTTTTCTCCATTTTTATGGTGAAAGAACGAATGACTATGATAGCACAATGCCTCAGTCCATCAGCATCAACCACGATGGCACAGTGATTGCATACGCTGATTCCTACACAATCAATTTCTTTCAACGGCAAAATCTGGAAGACAGTTTTGATGGGGCTGGCTCAGAATTTATGGTCAATCAAAGTTCTTACATGTGGGGGAGATATACGTTTTCATTGAGCCCAACCGGCCACAACCTATTGGTTGAGGAGTATGATAATCATGGCGGGCACAACGATGAAACCAAGGAGGCATTTTTGTATCATGTGGGGCTAAGCGATCCCGCACACGGCCAAGTCAACCAAGATATTAAATGGCAATTGGATACCGAAGGATATAGCCCATTCGCATGGCTTGAGACTCCTCCACTCCGCAGAAAAGAACCCGATCACAGTCATCATGGGGAACATGGAAGGGGCCAAGACATGCATGAACTGCTACTTGCCCGGTGCACATCAGGGAATCTCCTCACTTGTTATGCCTTAAATGAGGGACAAACCGAAAGTCCTCTTTTGGCCTACCCGATGGGAAAAATTAGTAATAACCGAATCCTCAATATCGCAGCAACACGTTTTGACTGGGGTGACCCCGATGGACACGGACCCAATTGGGCCTTTGTTTTCCTTGATGATATGGGGAAAATCAGTGTTTGCGAGATGGCCCAATACTACGAGAACCGTACTCTTAAAGGCTCGGTCCGGTGTGTGGCAGAAATAGATTCTGGCTTGAAAATCAACCGCGAACCCGAAGGACCCTACTACCTGGCTTTAGACTACTCCCGCTCGGGAATTCCACTTCGCATGGCTCTCGTGCATGGTGGTAGGTTCTCCTCTAAATCAACAGTAAAGGTCTGGGAAATCAAAAGCCCAACTGAAATCAAGCTATCCATAAACATTAATCATGAATGGTATGACGACTATAAAAATGCCCATTTTACGGCTGATGGAAACCTCGTTGTTTTGACTGATTATAAGTACAGTGTGATGGACGTTACTACAGGCAATTACATCAACGACTTGACTCAGACTCTTAATTATAATCACACGCCTCTTGGCCCAATCGTTTCGGGAAATGGGCAGCATATAATGAGTGGTGATTACGGTGATGTGAGTATGATATTTAAAAACTCAAACCACTCACTTGAAATCTCAGAAGCCAACCCAAGTGAAAAGGACTCTACTTCCAAGCGGCGCGATTGGATTTCTTTGAATGCAAATATTAGGAAGCATTCGCACATGGGCAACACACCTCATGAAGGAACCATTTTGACCAAGGCAGGCGCATTTGCATACTACCAGTTCCAACCTTATGACGCTGATCATAAGGAAAATGGACAATAAACAAGTGACAAAGAATCAATTTACCCACCCCCTTAACTGATTCTCCACAATAACAGATGTTCCTCTTGATAATTTTTTATGGCGATAAGGCCGTGTAGAAATATAGGTTTCCACACAGAAGGAAGAACAAATAGTATGAACAAAATAAAGAATCTCGTAGGTATGTTAGTGGGGTTTTCTCTAGCTGTCTTCTGCCTGTGGGTGGGATTTGCAATGTCTGCGGGTGGACATGGAAGCATGAATTTCGGCGCCATAGGCGGCTTATTTTATTTTAACGAATTTTTGTACCTTTTTGGAGTCCCCGTAGGAGGTTTACTAGTGGCATTTCCCCTTTCTGATCTCTGGTATTGCCTCAGGGATACATTTATCCTGCCGGAACCCGAATCCAGTGCCGACCCCATCAACCATGACCTGCGGAAAAATGCCATGATATGTCAATTGGCCTCCCGCTTGGCGATTCTTACCGGCATTATTGCGAGTATCGCGGGGTTTATTATCGTCATGATGTACAAGATTGGTGGAGATACCGCCTTAGTGGGCCAAGGTATAGCCACGGCCGCCGCTGCGATGTTTTGGGGCCTAGTGTTGGCCGCACTCTTTACCTCCCTGAAGTTCCGTTTTTTGGCCCAAGTTCAGTACGAAGACTAATTTCTCATGCCCTCGGATGATATCCACCCTTGTCCTGATTGCCACAAGCCGTTGCACGACAGCCAGGAAGACATATGCGACTGCTGCGGGTATTCAAGGTTTGATTCTCATTTGGACTGGCTCACCCCGTTAATTCTCCTGTGGATCCTGTTCTTCCTTGGTATGGTCCTTTGGATATTAAACCAAAACGAAGTTGTTCAATAAGAATAACCCCAAGCTCAAGAGGGTTCACCAAAGAACTTTCCACTTCGCCAACGAGGTAAGCTTTTTCCATTCTGGCTCGAACTTTACGCCAAAACCGGGGCATTGAAGCGAATCACAACGGACTTTGCCCGCTTGAATATTAAGAAAGAGGTCGACCTTGCGCCGGGTGTAAAGGTCCGGGTGATGTTGGAGGGCAAGCTGCTGTTCACGTGGGGTAAGCTGGCGCTGACCAAAACTGTAGTGATG
>CAZAIZ010000161.1:0-4621 GCA_964485275.1 uncultured Pedosphaera sp. | reverse complement strand
ACTTCTTCAAGTGTATGGACATACTCTTACAATATGGGTGGTGGCTCTGCATGGTCTAAGTTGCCTAGTAAAACAAACTTATTCTCAGGTGGGGATAAGTTTAGAGTAGGAATTGACGATGATGGTATTGTTAAGTTTCAAGCTTACTATGGGTAACGTCATTAGTCTCAGTCCACCTTTGGTGATTACCGAGAACGAAATTCACAAGGCATTAGATATTGTCGAAGATGCTCTATCGGACGTCGAGAAAGAAGGGGTTCGATAACAAGCGGGGTACTCGTTCGGGTACCAGGAATGCCCTCTGCAACATAGACCATCATCCTGGGTGTTCAATCAGCGAAGATTTATAAACCTCATCGAGGATGATTTCGACGAGTTCAAATTGGGACTGCCCATTGACATCTTCAAAATAGACATGGCTTGGCCAGGGTGCCCCAACATGGTTGTCCAAAGGCAGGTCCACGGACTCACAAACGTGTTTGATCGCTTCGACAAATGACTGTGCCTCTTCGCGGATTTCCAACTTTGTTGCCTCAAGGTTCGCGATGCTGTTACGGTCAATTTGGGGTGAACCAATACCCGATGTCAAGGGCATGTTACGGGCGATGGCCTGATCTTCGTAAAAGGAAATATCCAACTTGTCTTCTTCAAGTCGCATGATAAACACCGGGTTGACGTTGACCTTGGCCTCAGTCAACTCGAGCAGTTTACTCCTGTCCGGTGCCACGACTTCTGAAGTTTTTCGTCTCGAGGAACGCCCCTTCTTCTTCACCTCAGCCACAAAATCCCCGCGATAGTTGTTGTCGAACACTCGGTCTACATAGGGCTTGTCTCGAAGCATGTGCCGGATCGAACGGATTGACATGGTCATACAGTTTCCCGGGCCGATGAAGAAAGGTGATCCCGATGCATCAGACAATTCCACCCATCCATTTGGAAAAGTTTCGAAATGATGGTCCATCCAAGGTGCCAGAACCATGTCACCAAGATGGTCCAGCATGGCATTAACGGTGTTGGGGTCATTTACCACATTGGCAAGCAGTGGTTCCTGTCCATAGATATCTGCCGCAAGGCTATAGGGTGCCGAAATTTGGAGAAGAGGCGGCATCCCCGTCAACTCTTCAGTCACACGGAGGATATCATCGATCACCTTGGGTGCACCCGAGGTGAAATCAGGAGTCTCAAGCAGGTGCCAATTGTCTTTATTGATTAGTGTTGTATCCGGATCGGCCCCTGGCGGGAACCTATCGGGATACATCATCTTTTGCCCCAACGGCTCACAGGTAAAGGCATAAAGCGCCCATGTCATATAAAACTTGTGTACTCCCAAAAGACGGCTCACGGCTAGATTGGTGCGGACATAGCGATAAGGATCGTTGTTGTAATAATCCCAGGATTCGATTCCATAGAGATCATACAATACTGACAGTCCCAGCATGTGAACCGATGCCGTGGAATGGACCCGATCCGGTGGTGTTAGAATGGAAAAATTCTCGTCGAAATCACCTGCAATGGCCGCATCAAAAAAACAGGTTATTTCTTTTTTTGCACTCGAATTTCCGGCTTGCCAGAGGGTCAAAAGGTGAAGCCCGTTGGGAAAGACATAGTCTTCAATTTTGGTCATGGATCAGCCTGCAAGGGGATGAGGATGTATGAGAGGCGTGATAACGCACATTCTCGTATAACCAGTAGGTGATGTATCGATGGATCCCGAGCCAAGAGAAAGATGAAGTGTTTTGCTGAGGTTACAGGTCAAAGGATGAAGAGGGACAATTGATTTGATCCCTCTTTAACTAGATATTTGCTAAGAGTTTGCAACAGAATTCATCAATGCTGTGTCATCAAATGCTTGAAATTTAACATATTTCCCATTCTCAATGACACTCATATGTATAGTTTCAGAAGCTTTTCCATTGGCACTGATCTTCGCATGAAAGAAGACAACATTACCACACTCATACATATTAATTGGTTCAATATTAAAATCCGGCCATAGTGATGGAATCCGTCCTAAACAATTCTGGATAAATTCATTTGCACCTTTGTAGGTTCCTCCTATGAGAGCTCCTTCAGGAAGTATTGCTACATAGTCATCAGACATCAAGGATGCAAGTTTTTCCATATCCCCTGCACCAAATGCCTCATATGCTTTTTGCACTATTTCTATATTTGACATGTGTTCCTTTCTAAAATGAACTTTTATCTAAGTTATGATTCATACTGGAGTATAATTTTTCTCCACAAAAACAAACTAAAATACGCTCTTGCTTTAATCCTGTCAACAAGTTCAAGGGTGAAGATTTTTTGCCTTGGAGGATGCAGCAATAAGATCTACATGGCCAGATAATGGATGCGGTTACCAAAGAAATACTCGCAAAACTACCCCGGCTCATAAGTCACCGCCCATTTGAATGGGCAAAAAAGAGCCCGGGCCGTCCGGCGATTATTGAAGACGAAGTCACCTGGACCTACAAGGACCTGGCCATCGCCGTTGAAGGGGCAAAGGCCTTGCTCATGGGCCTCGACGTCAGGCCCGGTGACAGGGTTTTAATGATCAACGAAAACTGCCGCGCCTTTGTGGCCTTGCTCCTGGCCTGCAGTGAACTTGAAGCCTGTGCAGTCAGCGTCAATGCCCGTCTATCGGCATTAGAAATAGACAATATCCGGGCCCATTGCCAACCACGCCGTACCTTTTACACCGCGGAGGTTTCCCCTGATGCCATTGCGCATGGGGAACGCCATGGAGCTGAAATCCGCGAGATCAGCATGCTCGGCAAACTGTCCATAGGTTCTCTTGCCGATGTCCAGGAAGAACCGGTGTTCAAAGAAAGTGAGAAGCATGTAGCGGCGATGATCTACACTACAGGCACTACCGGCAATCCCAAGGGGGTCATGCTCAGCCACCAAAATCTGTTGTTCATCTCTGAAACGACCAAGGATGTGCGAGGTTTCACACCTGATGACTACGTCTACCTGACCCTGCCGCTTTCCCACATTTTCGGGCTTTCATCGAGCTTTCTAAGTTCACTATATGCCGGTGCGGCGCTTCATTTGGTACCGGGTTTCAATGCGGCGCATCTGTTTAAGACCTTGCCCAAGGGCATTTCGGTTTTCCAAGGGGTTCCGGCCATGTTTTCCAGCCTCCTGGAACATGCGAAGATCAACAAGGTGGAGATCGACGCACCGCGTTTGAGGTACTTGTCCTCCGGAGGTGCACCCATGGACATGGACCTCAAGGCTCGTGTGGAAAGCATCCTTGGTCTACCGCTCAACAACGGCTACGGACTATCGGAAACCTCGCCGACCATAGCCGTACCGCCACACGACAAACCGCGGCAGGATGGGGCCATTGGCAACGCAATTCCCGGCGTACAAACCCGCTTCGTCGATCCGACAAACGGCAATGACGTTCCAGAAGGAGAGATCGGCGAGCTTTGGATTCACAGCCCCGGCGTCATGTTGGGCTACTATAATAATCCCGAAGCCACGGCGGCAGTTATCAACAAAGATGGCTGGTTCAACACCGGTGACCTGGCACGCATCGAAGAAGACGGTGCCATTTTCATCGTCGGACGCTCCAAAGAATTGATCATCCGTTCTGGCTTCAACGTCTACCCGCCAGAACTGGAAGGCATCATCAACAGTCACCCCGATGTGCGCTTCAGCGCCGTGGTTATGCGCAAGGTTCCCGGCAACGAAGAGGTGGTTGCCTTTGTTGAACCGCTTCAAGGAAAGGAGATTGATGTTGAGGTGTTCAAGCAATGGTTGGGCGAGCGCGTTGCTCCTTACAAAAAACCCTCGCACTTGATCATAATGACGGAGCTTCCCACGGCCCCTTCCGGCAAACCCCTCAAGCATAAACTGGTCGAGATCGCCAAGGAATTCAAATAATACAGACAAGATGCATAACGATTAACCAGGTTACTGCAGGGTACTCTATCCCAGCTTGATGGAGATGCAGGAACTGGATCTGCCTGAGGGGTAGATCGTATCCGTACCACGGCCTCGCCATTTAAAAATGAGACTCTGGCAGGTGGACGTGCTTGTTTGGCAGGATTGCTAGCTATATATTGTCAGGAGGCATTTATTTTTCTTCATCATTCTTACATAGCTAATTTTTTTTTTTAAAAAATGATTTTTTAACAATTACACAGAGACTGAAATCCAGAAAATGATTTCAAAAACGATCACCAAGAATAAGAAACCAACGGCAAGTCGTGAAAATTTGTCCACAAGTCCTCCAGATGAAGATTATTGGTTTTCAGTTAAATTTGTTTGAAATGGTATTATTAGAAATGATTTTTTGTGCTCAGGCAGGAAGTTGATCTACTGAATGCTTGATGCCTTTCAGAAGGCCCTGTTGGAATTCTTTGTTCATAACTGAACGTGAAGAATTCCATACGACCAGAATGCTACTTGAGGCCATTGCCAAAGCAGCAAACAGAGGATTGAGCAGCCCTGTAATAGCCAAGGGGATCGCAATAGCATTGTAAAGCAAAGCCCACCCAATATTTTGATGGATTCTGCTGCGGGTGGTTTTGATCACATCAAAAGCGACAAAAATACTATTAAGCCTGTCCCCAGGAATCACCACGTCTGCAGCATCAGCAGCTAAAGAAGA
>CAZAIZ010000160.1:0-4627 GCA_964485275.1 uncultured Pedosphaera sp. | reverse complement strand
ATGCCGATTTGCTCACGAACCATGCGAAGGTCATCTTCCTTGGTTTTACCCTTGGCGGCCTTTACTGCAAACACCGCCTGCAACCCGATTGCCGGGATGGCGATAAGGTTTAGCAGTTGTATCATCGTGGTGAATGCACCGTATTCGGTGTCAGGCATATCTTTGGCAAACATGTGTACAGCGTAGGATGTTATTCCGCCCAGCGCCGTGGCTATAGACATCCAGCTGCTCTGCCGCAGGAAGGTGGCCTTGGATTCTATAGGCGCCTCACTCATGCTTTTGAGCACTTGCTTTCTTTGCGCCCCACCAGATTGGTGTATTTGCGCCCCTGATGTCGGGAAATCAAATCGAGGTCATTAGTTAATTTTATAAGATCACCATCTGACTTTAATTCAAAAAGAGTGAGTCCAAGTTTGCGCAAATCTTCTAGAAACTCCTTTGCATCCCCACCAGCTTCGGCGATGCCTTTGGGCCAGAATTCACTGAGAATGATAAGGTTTTCGGACTGGTTGATGGTCTTTTTCAGTCCAGCGATAACCTTGGGTTCATAGCCTTGAACGTCAATCTTGATGAAGTCGACTGTGTTGACGTTGTTTTCCGACAGCAATTCATCAATCGGTCGGGCTTCCACTTCAATTTGTGGACGCTTTTCAGCCGGTGCATAAAGGCGGTTATCGCCACGGTTATCCTTTGAAATAAAGAGGGGTAAAGTTGCCGGACTATCCGAGGCGGCGACTTGGAAAGCCTGCACATTACCCACGGCGTTGGCTTTGATGGTTTGTTCTAGATACTGGTAGCTCTCAGGGTCCGGTTCCAGTGCGATGACCTTCCCATTGGGGCCCACGATACGGGCAGCGAGCGCGGTGTAGTAGCCTATATTTGCGCCCACATCAAGAAAGGTCATTCCATCGTGGCAGGCGGTATAAAAAAACTTTGTCTCAGCTTTTTCATAAACACCAAAGTGAAGTGCTCCAGACACAACAGGATCGGCGGGATTAAGGACCACGGTCGCTTCACCAAATTGTAACTGCTTGGGTAGGAGCTGGCGGATGGTCCAGTTGGTAATTTGCCGAATAGGCCAGGGACGCAACAGATAGCAGTAAACGAACTCAGCAAGCATGAGTCAGCTGTTTTGCTGGCGGAACCATTCCACAAACCGGGGGATGCCGTCCTCAATTTTAGTTTGCGGGTCATACCCAAGGAGTTGCTGCGCCTTTTCAATATTGGCATAGGTAATGGGCACATCACCGGGCTGAACGGGTTGACGGTTGATCTCGGCCTTGGTTTCCATGGCAGATTCCAGCAGTTCAATGAGTCGGCTTAACTTGACGGTTTGGGATTCGCCCAGATTAATGATTTGATAACCGAACTCCCTTTCGGTGCACGCGACAACACCCTCAACGGTGTCGTCTATATAGGTGTAGTCTCGCGAGGTATTGCCATCGCCGAAGAGGGTGATCTGTTGGTTCGCATGCATGAGCTTGGCGAACTTGTGGATGGCCAGGTCCGGGCGTTGGCGTGGGCCATATACGGTAAAAAATCGTAGCATGCAGATATCCATGCCGTATAGGTGATGATACACATGGCCGAGAGACTCGCAGGCCAGCTTGCTGGCAGCGTAGGGTGAGATGGAACTGAAAATGGGATCGACCTCACTGAAGGGAACCTTCGAATTGATTCCGTAGACTGAAGAAGAGGAGGCAATGGTAATTTTTTTGATCCCACGCTCTTTTGCAGCCTCGAGAAGGTTTACCGTGCCTTCAACATTTACCCGTTGATAGAGGGCGGGTTGTTCAAGGCTAGGGCGTACTCCTGCACGTGCTGCCAGATGTATAATTTGATCAAACGGCATGCTGGCTAGCACCTCGTCGAGTTCAGCGCGTTGGGTGATATCTGCATGGACAAAGGCGAAGGATTGTGCGCGGCCCTGTAATTCGCGCAGGGTATTCTCCTTGATGGCGGGATCGTAGAAATCGTTTAGATCGTCCAGCGCACAGACTGTGTGGCCTGCATCCAGCAGGCGTTCGCAGACGTGCGAACCGATGAACCCCACGCCACCGGTAACCAGAATATTCACGCCGCCAAGGTAGCTGGAGAGAGGGTCAATGTCGAGGTTGGCCATGGGTCGTGAATGAATTGTGAATTTTCCTCACTTGCACCATTGGTGGGGTATTGGCTACATCCACGCATGCCTGATAACGAGTTGCTGGAACTGGATATCCCCCAACTAACCAAAGTGAAAAGCGGCAAGGTCCGCGAGGTGTTCGACATGGGCGAGCATTTCCTTTTTGTCGCCTCAGACCGCATTAGCGCTTTTGATGTTATTTTGCCCAATGGGATTCCACGTAAAGGCGAGGTGCTTACTCAGATTTCTCACTTCTGGTTCGACCATTTTGCCGATCAGGTACCCAATCACAGGGTGAATGATGGGTTCCCGGAGGATTTAGCCCACCTGAGCTCACGGAGCATGGTGGTAAAAAAAGCCAAACCACTCGCCATTGAATGTATTGTGCGTGGTTATATTACCGGTAGTGGTTGGAAGGAGTATCAGAAAAATGGGACAGTGTGTGATATTGTGCTGCCTGAGGGTTTACAGGAATCAGCTGAACTAGAAGAGCCGCTTTTTACTCCGAGCACCAAGGCTGATGAGGGCCACGATGAAAACATTTCCTTTGAGAAAGCCGTTGAGATTGTCGGGCAGCAAACGGCTGAAAAAGTTCGTGACTTGAGCCTTAAGATTTATACTGAGGCGCGGAATTATGCCCGTGAACGCGGCATTATTATCGCTGATACCAAGTTTGAATTTGGTGAACTGGATGGCGAGCTGATCCTGATTGATGAGGTGCTTACGCCTGATAGCTCGCGCTTTTGGCCTCTGGATGAATATGAGCCCGGCCGCGGCCAGTTTTCCTTTGATAAACAATACGTCCGTGATTTTCTCGAGACGCTGGATTGGGACAAGACCCCGCCCGGTCCGGTGTTGCCGGAGGAAATTGTGGAGCGTTCACAGGCCCGTTATCTTGAGGCTTATGAGCGGTTGACCGGCAAGGCTCTGTGAATGCCGCGATCGAAGATTTTCTGCAGCACATTCGCCATGAAAAAGGGCAGTCTCCCCAAACTCAAAAAACCTATGCAGCATTACTGAATCGGTTTGGGCAATGGGCTGAAAGCCACAGACTAAGCGACTGGCGGGATATTACCCGCAAACATCTTACCGAGTTCCTGAAGCACGAACGCAACCGTAAACCGCAGGGGCAGGGCGAACAAGGCGATCAACTCAGTCCCGATTCGGTTTATCTGCAGATTGCTGCCTTGCGGGCCTTTTATAAATTCGCCAGTGCCGAAGGATTGGTAACGGCCAATATTGCCGAAAACTTGTCCCTGCCGCGACGCTGGAAACGTTTGCCCAAGGCGTTGTCTGATCTGGATATTGAAAAGCTTCTCAGGCCGCCTCTAGAGGCGACTGCCACGGAACTTTGTACCACTGCCATCCTGGAATTGGCTTATGCTTCGGGATTGCGACTGGCTGAGCTGCGCAATCTGCGTCTGGAGCAACTGCATCTGGAAGATGGATTTGTCACCGTCATTGGTAAGGGGAATAAAGAGCGCGTGGTGCCGTTGGGCCGTCCGGCCATTGAAGCGATTGAAAACTATTTAAGCGTTGGACGGCCTGATCTGGTCAGGCCGCGTTCGCCGGCCAACGTTTTTCTTACCCAACGCGGCACCGCTTTTGCTGCCTCCACAATCTGGAACCGTATCAAGGATCGCGTTAAGCGTGCTGGTATAAAGCATAATGTGACACCACACATGTTGCGCCACAGTTTTGCCACGCACCTGCTTGAGCATGGTGCAGATCTTCGCGTTATTCAGGAACTGCTGGGGCATGCGAGTATCAGCACTACTGAAATTTACACCCACGTTGCCGGTAAAAGACTGCGTGAGGTGCATGACCAGTTTCATCCCAGGGCATAAAAAAGGCAGGCCCAATGGCCTGCCGATTGATGAAAGGAAAAGCTTTATTCCTCTTTTTTCTCTGCTGGTTTCTTTTTGCGTTCGGGTTTCTTGGTTTTCACATTCACCGTTACGGCCTCCACGGACTCGAGCGAAAGGCGCTTGGCGCGTCCGCCCACCCACATCTTGGCCTTGATATCCTTGATGTCGGCTTTTTCCCCGTCCAGCGTGAGCTTTGCTTCCTTTGCCAACACAAACACGCGGTCAGGTTTACCCTTGGCGCCCGGCAAGGTGAGGGTACCTTTCTCGGTATCCACCGTCTTGATCATCCCGCGAAACGGGAAATAAGCGCTTTTCTTTTTAGCCGGCTTTTCGGGGGGTGCCTTTTTGTCTTCGGCAAATGTATTTGTTTCGGTTAGTAACCCGCCAAAAATAAAGGCGGCCGATAATAGGGGTATGAGTGAATTTTTCATTGTGGTTCGTTTTACCGTTCAATCTACTCCAAAATTACTGACCCGCAAGGTGAAGGCCTGTTATGGATATAAAAAGGACCAGATATGTTATATGCTTGGCGGTTAAAATGGGGGTGTCAGGTATCTTATCGATCATCTTCCGATTTACCCAACATAACTAAATCCTAAACTGGTAATCGACCGACCAGTTGTTAGGGTTTTTT
>CAZAIZ010000159.1:0-4634 GCA_964485275.1 uncultured Pedosphaera sp. | reverse complement strand
ATCAAGCCACCTACCCCAGGTGGGCTCCCGATCCCTTTCCAGACTCCCCCACCCATACCCAACAAATAAACGCCCTGATTTTTGCCTAATTTTCAGGGTTATAAATCATTCCCAATAATTGACATTTTCGGGCTTTAAGACTAGGTTAAACCTCAAGGGGAACTATTTTTATGGGTAAAGTAACCAAAATAATGCTCGGCCTGAATATCTTGGCCGGAATAGCAGGTATCGTCTTTGGAATGGGAGTCAAGGGAGACCTAAAAAATGCTAATGCAGCCAAAACCACACTGGAAGCCGATGCTGCGTCAGCTAAGGTAGACAAATCCACAGCAGAAACAGCCGCCAACAATGCGAAAGCAGCACTGGCAACCAAGGACGGAGAATTCAATGCCGCCAAAGGGGAACTTGATCAGTACAAGGGAATAGGAGACTTGGATACGGTCAAGAAAATCATGAATGATTCCGGGGCCCTAGGAACAGCACTCCAGGAAAGTAATGCCAAGATCCAGTCGCTTACCACTGAGCGCGACAATCTTCAGATAAAGGCTAATACAGCCCAAGCACTTAGCGAGGAAAATGAAAAATATGCAGCGCTAGGTACGGTGGAAGATTTGCATAGAATGAAAAAACGACTTGCAAAAATCGATGAAGATAAAGCTGCCAAAGGAGCCAATAATACGCCAAAGCCCGGACAAACCCCAAAAAGACCCAAGCCAGGAGCGGAAATTGGAGCCATAGCCAGCTACGATCCCAAGTTCAATTTTTATGTGATCAACCGAGGCGCAGATCATGGTATTAAGTCCGGTGATGAATTCAACGTCCTGCGTGGGGGGAATCTCGTTGGGAAAATTAAAATCAAACAAACCCAACCCACAGTCTCGATAGCTGACGCAGTAAAAGCTTTTACCCGGCAGCAACTTCAAGCTGGCGACAAAATCGCCAAGGCAAACTAAGGTGAAAGTCGCCCTCATCGCCTTAACACTTTTATTGGTAGGCTCTTTAGGGACCAGCGCCTATCTTTTAATGGAGCAAAAGAAATCTGAGAAGTTGATTGATGATGCACACGCAGAAGTCAATGACCAGAAGAAAAGAGGCCTTAAATTAACAGAACAAAAAATTGCAGAAGAAAACAAAAACTTATCTCTCAAGGGGCAACTGACTAAAGCGACAAATGAGTTAGCCGTTGCCAAAACAGCCTTAAATTCAGGGAATATCGAGCGTAAGCAAATGAGTGTTGATCTGCAAGCTGCGCAAACCGCGCAAGCCACACTTCAATCCGAACTAGCAGCAGCCCAAGGACTTGCTGATAAAGCAACTAATCTTCAGTCAACAATTATTGACTTTAACGCCACCAACGCAAAATTATCGAAGGCACTAATTGACGCAAACAAGACCCATGCACAAAATGCAATAGAACTGGGAAAAGCCATCAATGCCTTAAAACCCTTTTTATCCACGGGGCTCACCCCGGAGCAGATAAAGGAATTACAGAAAAAAAGGCCTGTCGAAATAGCTACGCCACGCTTTATTACCCCCAAACCAATCAAACCCGGAAAACTGGATAGCCCAATCCACTAATGCAAACAAACCCCATGAAATTCATTCGAAACAATGTTCTTACACCCATTGCCCTGTTAATCACCATTGGTTCGGGCTTTATCCTGATCGGGGCTACAGGCTGTGAAACTCCCGACACTGATAATGTTTCCGAAAGACCTTGGAACGAACCTCGGGGTTACCAGTTTTTTGGCGGCGGAAACGACCGTCGAAACAACAGGTAATTATTTCCTCTTTAGCCCAGAGGGCATCACAACCATGTCCAGTTGATGGTCATGGGGTTCGTTTGGCACCGCCCCTATCAATTGATGGTCAAAACCGATGCCTATTTTAACCCCTGATAGCTGAGGAAGCCACCGGTCATAAAAGCCCCGGCCCCGGCCAAGCCGGTTGCAGTCCTCATCGAAGGCCAGGCCGGGAACCAGGGTTATATCAATACTAGAGCCGCCCACCTCATTAGCTTTAGGCGGAGGTTCCTTAATCCCAAATTTACCAACCACAAGGTCCTGAACGGTTTCAACGATTGCTGATTGATAGTCCCGATCCACCTTGAACCGAGGGAAGCATATCCTTTTGGACTGATCAAAAAGCCTTTCCACATCAGGCTCGTCAGGCAGAGGGGCATATAGTAGGACCGTTTCAGCATCCTGCCATTCCTTAAGTCTCATTATTCGATCATGTATCGCTGAAGAAGCCTCCTCGCGTTCCTCAGGCCTAATTCGAATCGCACTTATTGCGGCTCGAACTTTTGCTTTCTCTTCATTAACCGCCATCGCTTTTCGCCTTCTCCTGAAGCGATCGCCAATGCATGACCCGGTCTTTTATTTTCTTTTCCACGCCCTGCTCGGAGGGCTCGTAGAAGCTTGCGTTGATACCGAGATAATCCTGGGCAACATAATGACCTTCATAGTCATGTGAATATTTATATCCCTTGGCATTACCCAGCCTTTCGGAACCTGCATAGTGGCCGTCACGTAAATGTTTCGGCACAGGAATGGTCCGGCCGCTTTTCACCTCCTCCAAGGCAGAATTAATTGCCTTGTAGGCACTATTACTCTTATGGGCTGTGGCGAGGTATACGGTTGCTTCAGCGATGGGTATACGCGCTTCGGGCCAACCAATAAATTCAGCTGCCTGATGGGCTGAGGTAGACAGCACCAATGCCATGGGATCGGCCAACCCAATGTCCTCAGAAGCACTGATCATCAGGCGACGAGTGATAAACCTTGGATCTTCGCCTGCATGAATCATCTTGGCCAGCCAGTAGAGGGCTGCATCAGGATCACTGCCCCGAACCGACTTAATGAAAGCGGAAATGGTGTCGTAATGTTGATCCCCATCAGCGTCATAAACGATGGCCTTCTTCTGGATGCATTCCTCAGCCACTTCCATCGATACCCTGATGACACCTTCTTCATCAGGGAGAGTAGTGAGTGCAGCGATCTCCAGGGAATTTAGAGCCTTTCGCGCGTCTCCATCAGAAATCTTCGCCAAATGATCCAAAGCCTCAGGATCAACCTCCATCTTTAAGTGCGCCAACCCGCGTTCATTGTCTTCCAGCGCACGTTCCAGTAGCACTCGAATATCCTCCTCAGCAAGAGGTTGCAGCTCGAATATTTGCGAGCGCGACACCAGTGGTGAGTTTACAAAAAAGAACGGGTTATGGGTGGTAGCCCCAACAAGACGGATAGTGCCACCTTCAACATCGGGCAATAACACATCCTGCTGGGATTTATTGAACCGGTGAATTTCATCTATGAAGAGCAGGGTAGGGCGACCCGTGTTCTCGAGCCGGTTTGCCGCACCGCTCAGAACCCTACGCATTTCGGCCACATTGCTTTCCACCCCACTTAATCGTTCAAACTTGCTCTCAGTCCGGTTGGCGATGATTTGAGCCAAGGTGGTCTTCCCGGTTCCGGGTGGCCCATAAAAGATTAAAGACTGTATTCGGTCAGCCTCTATGGCCCTCCTAAGCAGCATGCCAGGCTTGAGGATATGCTGCTGCCCTCCATATTCATCAAGCGTCTGGGGGCGCATTCGGGCGGCCAGAGGAGCTTGTCTTTCTCCGGCAACACGGTCTGCCTTGGGTGCTTCATCACCGGGCATCGGGTCGCCTCTGAATAGATCACGTTCTGCCACTTGGTTTAGTTTAATTGACGAGGCAAGAGAAGGGCATAAAAAACCCAACCTAAACCGCGCGTACAAGGCCCAAGGAACGATGATTCCAAGGTGGGGCCCAATCAATACCTTACGAATTCCAATCAAGGCCTGACGGCCAGCATCGAAGGCAAGGCTCCATTTATTTTTATTACCTTCCAGGGCGTGTAACTATGCGCGGCCCGGCCGGGTAATGAAAATTTACCTCATATCGAGCCTTTCCTCAAGTTGACTTTGCTTACATCAAGCCAGAAGTTGCTCCAAATGGCCCAATACACCGTGCATTATTATTGCTTGCCCACGCACACCTAAATATACAGCCTCTTTTTACATTGGGGGGGCTATTTATCACGCCTGGGAAAAAGAGCTGCGGGCTCACCAATTTTATGGCCAGATTCCACTTCACCCCATCCTGACTCAGCAATATTTACCGTTTCCACCGGTAAATTCAACTGCTCCATAATCTTCTGACTGGTAGTGGGCAGGTAAGGCTGCAACCACACGGCCAGCCACCGGCAGCTTTCGGTTAAATTATAAAGCACTTCTCCCAAACGCTCAGCCTGCTCAGGGTCTTTCGCCAGCTTAAAGGGGGCAGTCTCATCCACATACTGGTTTAATCGCGCGATATACCCCCAAATGGTCATCAATCCCGCCTGCAATTCATTAGCCCTAAGCTGCTCCACCAATTTATCCCGCGTGGCAACCGCTTCACTGGCCAACTCATCATGCGCGTTAGGCGCAACGCCATCACGGTATCGATTGAGCATGGAAAGCGAACGGTTTACCAGGTTACCCAACCCATTGGCCAGTTCAGCGCCATAGCGAGTGGCAAATCCTTCATCAGTCCAGTTGCCATCGGGCCCAATAGCCAGTTCCCGCACGATATAGTACCGGAAAGCGTCCAGTCCCCATTCATCAAT
>CAZAIZ010000158.1:0-4666 GCA_964485275.1 uncultured Pedosphaera sp. | reverse complement strand
TGTTTTTGAAGAAACCGATTCTTCAGAAATTATTTTCCCATTTACTCGAACACGCAACAACCAATCCCCATGAGGATGATGACTAACCACAGCGGTGAGAATAGTTTTCTTATTCTTTGGGACATCAAGTTCCCTGATTAATTCAGCTGGAACTCCACGCTTCAATGGATGCGTCTGAACCGCCGGTCGATTTCTAAAGACGGCATGAGAAACGACTCCCCCCTGCCCAACATTCTTCACGGAGAATCCTGGGGCCACTTTTTTAATCACTTTTTGCCAAGACCCTTTAGGCTTAACAGTACTCACTTCCCCCAAAATCCGACGGGGCACAAACTCCTGAAGCTTTGGCATCTTTGAACTCACCGCCAAAGTCAGAGCCTTGGCTTGGTTCTCCGGAACCATTGGCTCCAGAGCCAACCAGAGCATACGCGGGATGTTATGATCTTCCACGTCCTCCTCATGGGCTGCCAAAGATCCCAAAATAGACCAGCGCTGCTCGAAAGGCAGTCGTTGCAGTGCAGCGACCAGATAAAGCCGTACCACCGGGGATTTATCACTTTTAGCCAGGTCATTGAACCTCTCCAGAGCCTTGGCCGAAGGCTTCTTATCTTCACACAAAAACTGAACCGACCAAGCCCGAATGTACTCATCAGGGTGGTTAAGTAATTCAATCAAACGTGCACCCCCTTTTGCTTTTAATCCTCCAGTCACATGGAGGGCCCACAAAGCCCGTAATCGTTTGGCTTGGGTTTTGGCTTGCTTGAGCATCTCCTCGAGCTTTGTGTGAACCCTGGAAGCATCCAGTTTTCCAGTAATCGTGCGATGATGAAGAATTACCCGGGCATGACGTACATACCAATCATTGGAATGCTTCTGCAACTCAACCAACTCCAGATCGCTCAATGAACGAAGGTTGGGCCGCTTGATGGGCTTACTGCCCTTTGGCATGATCCGATAAACCCGGCTGGAGTTTGGAAACTTAACCTCGTTTCCACAGATATTCTGGTCGTGCCAATCAAGAATATAGACAGCCCCTTCAGGGCCCGTTTCCACACTGAACCCAACCCAGGCAAGGTCATTAGCCGGCAAAAAATCCTCACCGTGCTTCCCAATAAAACTCGAGCCCTTTGGAACCATGTAGTCAGTCAGTACACTGTGCTGGTGAATGTTACACATGAAGAGCTGGTTGCGGTATTTTTCCGGGAACGCATCGGCAAGATAAAAACGCGCACCTCCGTGGGCCGACTTATGGGCATGGTCCCGGATCGTCTTGATATTATCATAAACAAAACGGTTTACGTTTTGCCTGCTCTGCTTGTGATAAACACCCCCTTGCACAATATGAAATAGATGGGGGATCACGCAGCAGGTGGCAAAGCCCTGCCCATGATCATTAAAATCGAACCCCCAAGGATTGGATAACCCCTCGGCAAAAACCTCAAATTCCTCACTCACAGGGTGCCAGCGCCAGATTCCTCCATCGATATACTGCCGCTCACTCTGCGGAGTACCGGGTTTACCCACCTGCGAACGCGTAAAAACCCCGTGGCAACCATAAAGCCATCCGTCTGGTCCCCAAATAAAACTGTTAAGGGTTTCATGCCGATCATTAATCCCCCACCCATCGAGTAGAACCTTCGGTTTCCCATCGGGCTTATCATCCCCGTCGGTATCAGGAATAAAAATCAATTCAGGTGGTTTACCGACATAAACCCCACCCATTCCAACGGCAATCCCTGAACTAAAAGTGAGCTTGTCGGTGAAAAGCTTTTTGGTATCAAAAACGCCGTCTCCATTCACATCCTCAAATATTTGGATTCGATTACGCTGATCCTCACTGTGAGACTTTCGAGTTTTATAATTGTAATTCTCCAGGGTCCATAGCCGACCACGATCATCAAAACAAAAAGCAATACATTCACCGATATCAGGCTCCGCCACAAAGGCGGTCACTTCAAACCCCTCGGGTACCGTCATTTGCTTAATGGCCTCGGCAGGCTTAAGAAACTTGGCATTACTCGTGGGTGTGGCAGACCAAAACCAGAGAGTTGATCCAAAAACGAGAGTGAGGGCGGTAACTATTCGGTATTTCATTGCTTGGGAAGCTGCACTTGTTTCTCAGTTCTGAGGTATTTAATCAAATCAAGAAATTCCTTATCCTTCAAAGTCAATAGAAGCCCTTCAGGCATCAGGGATATTTTTGACACCAACCGCGTCTTGATATCGGCCTTGGAAATGACGCTGGTCTGCCCAACCATGGTCAGAATCACCTTGGCCCCATCCTCCTCAGTCACGTTGCCGGCATACACGCGGCCATCCTTGCCGGTTATGGTAACCATACGATAGCCTTCGGGCACATCAAAGTTGGGGTCGAGAATGTTCAGCAGGATATAGTCAGTATCAGCACGGTTGGACCCCGTAAGCTCCGGCCCTATCTTCCCCCCTTCCCCGTACATTATATGACATGCCGCACAGGTTCTCTGGTATACCGCCCGCCCACGCGAAGCATCTGCCTTCTTCATCGCCGGCGATAGTATTTTGGATTTGTATTGGGCCATCAACTTGCCCTTGTCAGCAGACACTTCCTTCACCTTTCCATAAACTTTTTCAAAATCCTCCCCCAACAGTGATTTCAAACTCCGCGCCACGTAAGCGGGGACTTCGGTCTTTTTCACCTGACCCTGCTCAATGGCCTTAAGCAGCGCCCGGGCATAAGGTTTGCGTGAGGACAACGTCTCGATAACCGCCCGGCGCGCATGAGAATCAAACTTGGAATATTTCCTGAGAAGAATAACCGGTGCCTTTTTGTAATCGTAAGTGGAATAGGCACGAATGACATCCAGCTGGAACGGCTGATTCAACAGGCTTTCAAGAACACCCGGCACCCCGGCATGTCTTTGGGCCAACAACGATTTAAGGGCACTTCTACGGGCCTCCAGACGGGCGGAGTCATCACGCAAGGTTGCCAGTGCCGCCTGACTGGCCGATTCATCTCCAAAGATTTGGCTCAACTGTGCAACCAGTTTTTTTACCTCCGCATTATTCTGTTTTTCGAGCTTCCCTTTCAGAGTCATCCATCCTTTGGGGGCAACGACATTTCGCTGGCCCGTCAGTCCCGAGAGCATCCCCTGTAAAAAACTAGCCTGAATTTTTGGATCATCAACCTTCTGCAGCGCTGAAACAATAAGATCCAATTGCGGGTTGCTTTTCTCTGCGTAAGCACAGGAAAGAACCAACATTATCTGAACCAGAAAAAATCGAGTGATGTTCATTTATAATTAGTCAACTTTCCATGGCCAAGGTTTGACCCGGGCACGCACCGCCCATTTTTCCCATTTGGAGGCCAGTTCCTTCACCTTGTCCGGATATTTATTGGCCAGATCGGTTTGCTCGGAACGATCATTCTCCATGTCGTAGAGCTGCCATGGGTGCAGCTTGGCATTGCGTCCAGAATCCCCGTAACGTACCAGCTTCCACTGGCCATCACGGATGGCGCCATTAAGATGATGATCAAAATAGAGCGCATCCTTGCGCCCAAGGTTTTTGCCTTTAAATGCCGGCTGCAAACTCACGCCCTCAAGTGGCTGGATTTTGTTTCCGGCAAACTCCTTGGGATGCTCAATGCCCGCAACATCCACGCAGGTGGCCATGAGGTCAATCAAGTGACCGGGCTGGTTCTCCAGTTTGCTATTGAGCGTGGAATCAATACCCTTGGGCCAATGGGCGATTAATGGAGTAGAGATACCTCCCTCATGGGCAAAGTGTTTGTACTCACGAAAAGGCGTATTGGACACATTGGCCCAACCGCGGCCCACGCCGGTAAAGGTATCCTCTCCTCCCGCCATGGCATCAGGGCCGGCCTTTACCGGCCGACCATCACGGGTCTGCATGGGAGGCCAAATTTTGGATTGGAGCCCATCCCGGCCCAGTGGTTTATAATCGGCACGATAAGGACGCTTGGGTTTGTAACGGCCATAACCCTCGGCACAACCACCGTTGTCCTGAAGATAAAAAATCAGGGTATTATCCAAGGTGCCCTGCCGCTTAAATTCATCAACGATCCGGCCGATACCTTGATCCATATTATCGATCATGGCCGCGTACACTTCCATGTTGCGAATATCCCACTGTTTATTGGGTGCCTTTTCCCAGTCATCGCTTCGCGCGGAAATTTTCAGGTCCTTGTCGATCAACCCCAGCTTCTTGAGCCTCTCAAAGCGCGCGGCACGCACCTTGGCAAAGCCGCCATCATACACTCCCTTGTATTTCGCAATATCCTCAGGCAACGCATGCATCGGCCAGTGCGCGGTGGTATAGGCAACGTAGAGAAACACGGGCTTATCCGGAGACTCCTTTGCGTGCTCCTTGAGAAACGTTACCGCATTGTCGCTGATGGCATCGGTGTAGTAGTAGGTCTTGGGCTGATACTTCTCATCATTCTCAGGCGTGATAAATGTATTTGCACGGCACAAGGTAGCCGGGTCAAAAAAACTACCCGCACCAATGATGGTGCCATAAAACTTCTCGAAGCCGCGCTGCAACGGCCAGTTGTCCTTGGGGCCCTTTGAGCGGGTATGCTTGGTCACGTGCCATTTGCCGCTCATGTAACGCCGGTACCCGCCCGTGCTCAACGCCTCGGCGATGGACACCACGTCCCGACCCAATT
>CAZAIZ010000157.1:1945-4668 GCA_964485275.1 uncultured Pedosphaera sp. | reverse complement strand
TGATGAGGGAAGACGCGGCTGGCTTTATCCCGGATTACGCGGTGGCAATGATGAGCAAGCCAAGATCAACTTCACCAAAACCGGACAAAAAACCTACAAGCCCAATGAATGGAACAAGGTGCGCGTTGAGTGCAGAGGCGACTCCATCAAGACCTGGCTTAATGGCGTTGCCCGCGCTGATTTCAAGGATTCCCTCACCGCCAAAGGGTTCATCGGCCTTCAGGTCCATGGCATCGGCAATAAAAAGGAGCTGGCTGGGGCTCAAGTCCAGTGGAAGAACTTGCGTATTAAATTGATCAAATAGAGAATCTCTCCCTGATGACGTTCCATTACAACCATAACGATGAAGCGATTGGGCCAATTGACACCGACGCGTTAGCCGCCAAGCTGCGAAGCGGGGAATTGCCTGCTGACACCCTCGTCTGTGAAACGGGGGCCACTGAATGGAAGCCTGCCGGTGAGTATCCAGAATTACAATTCAGCCCCAATATTGAACCTATGCCGCCGAAGATTCAAAGCAGCACCACTGAAGGCAGATTCGACATGAGCGGCGGCACTGAAAGTGCACAGGCGGTGGAAGTTCTACAGAGTCGCGAAGGCAGTAACAGCAAGGCTGAGGTGATTGCCTATACCAAGCTCTCTGGCAGCAACGAAATTGATCTGGCGAAAGACATCTACAGTGCTTATCGGGCCGGAATGCGCCTGAAACAGGTGCGTGTCACCCTAAACAATGGAGAAATGGTAATGGAAGCCGGTGCCCTGCACTACATGCGGGGCAATCTGGACATAGAGGCAAAATCTGGAGGGATGGGTAAATGGTTCAAGAGTTTAATGAGCGGGGAAAGCTCGGTTAAACCGCGCTACAGGGGCACCGGGGTAGTGCATCTCGAACCCACCTTCCGTCATTTCCTTTTTGTGGATGTGCAAAAGGAGAAATGGATTGTTGATCAGGGTATGTTTTACGCCTCTGAAGGCTCCGTTTCAGTGGATGGAGTGATGCAGAGCAACCTCTCTTCAGCAGTTGCCGGAGGCGAAGGCCTATTCCAAACCCAGCTGACCGGAAACGGCTGGGCCGTCTTATCCAGCCCGGTGCCGCACGAAGAAATCATCAAAATTCCCCTGAATAATGAACGCCTTCAAGTCGATGGTAATTTTGCTTTAGCAAGACGCGGGAACATCAATTTTACAGTAGAAAAGTCAACCAAGGGAATCATCGGCAGTGTACGTGGCGGCGAGGGACTGCTCCAGACCTTCACCGGAACCGGAGAAGTGTGGCTTGCTCCGACAGAAAGCGTATACCAAAAGCTCAAACATTTGCGGGGGATCGGACAGCTAGCCAACGCGCAGGGATCTCGAGGGACTAAAACCTGATATCCCACCCGGTTTACACCGGCAACCATCTAACCTTCACCTGTTAGAAATTGAACATTCGAGGTAAACGCGCACTAATCACCGGTGCCTCACGCGGAGTGGGCGCAGCCACGGCACTGGCCCTGGCAAAAGTCGGCTGCAAAGTCGCCATCAACTACAATCAGTCGGCCGAGCGGGCCCAGCAGGTCGTGACGCAATGCCGTGAAATAGGAGCTGAAGCAATCCTTTTACAAGGCGATGTAGCTGAGGATGCAGCCTGCCGGTCGGTTGTAGCCCAAACGCTATCGGATTTAGGTGGGCTAGATATCCTGATCAACAATGCCGGCACCACTCGGTTTATTGATTTCCCTAATCTGGAGGATGTAAAGGATGCAGACTGGGACCGGATTTTTGCGGTGAATCTAAAAGGACCCTTCCAAATGGCCCGGGCCGCGCGCGAAGCACTGTCCAAAGGGGAGGGTGGAGTAATTGTTAACACCGCCAGTATTGCCGGCATGGTAGGTGCAGGCAGCTCCATTCCCTACTGCGCCAGTAAAGCCGCACTCCTCAACCTGACTTTATCACTGGCGCGCACCTTGGGCCCTGAAATCCGTGTCAACGCCGTCGCTCCGGGATTCATTGAAGGAGAGTGGCTACAAAATGGATTGGGCGAGTCCTACGAAAGCGTCAAGGAAGCCAAGGCAGCGGGAACCCTATTAGGCAAAGTCAGTACTCCTGAAGATATTGCCTCAGGCATCCTGAGCATGGTGCTCGCGGTCAACACCACCGGCCACACTCTGGTGATTGACGGAGGCGATACGGTGGGTCCAAGGATATCCAAAGGGCTAAAATAAACTAAAGTTTTCAAAAATCTTGCCGATACAATAGAAGCAGTCCTGACCCCATGACTCCCTACATTACCCAAGGCGGCCTGATTGGCTTTTTGCTGGTTCTGTCATTGAATATCTTCAATGGCAACGCCATTGGCACCTCCATCGTTAAGGCCTGTATTGCCGCAGTTGCTTTTGCTTATTGCGCCAGATGGTTTGCTGCATCCCTTTTCTCTGAGCTGCACCTAAGCCTTTGGCTGCAACAACAGACCGCCGCCAAAGAGGCGGCCGAAGCGGTCAGCGACGAAACAGCCGAGCCTGAGGAATCTGAACCGGCTGAATAAGCCAAATTTCTCAACAAATTCTTGCGCCCCAGCCAAGTATTGTCACAATGCGGGTGAACCTTTTTTGCTCAAAACATAACATTTTATACATGAAAAAACTTATCATTGCCCTTACGTGCTGCGGTCTGTTGGCTCAACTGGCTACCGCACAAGATAATAAAATCCCACGCCAACCTTCGCCCAAGGGTGCCAAGGTAAT